>USKC01000009.1 GCA_900555195.1 uncultured Lachnospiraceae bacterium | reverse complement strand
CCAGAGGGAAGTCATTTTTGCCCCAGCTGTGGGAACAGAATGGATGGGGAGGCGGGCGGATGGCAGAGCCCGCCTGCCGCTTCGCAGAATGCTGGAGGGGATGGGAGCAATGGAAGGCGTGATAAGGGAAAGGGCGGAAAGAAAGCGCTCATAGGGATTCTGGTGTTTCTGCTGGTTGCAGCGGTGGGAACGGCAGGATTTTTTGTGATCCGCACCTTGCTGGGCGGGCAGGAAGAGCAGGAGGAAATCACTGCCTGGAACAATGATGACGGAGAGGGAGAAGATGCCCTGACGGATGAGCGGGAAACTGTCCCGCAGGAAGAGAGCGGAAGCGGGGAAGACGGAACAGATGCCTCCGGCGGGGAACCTTTTGAGGCAGGTAGCGCTCAGGAAGGGATGGAGACGGCGGAAGAAACGGGCTCTGCCGTGGAAACGGAAGCGATCGGAGAGATGGCTTATGATCCAAGCGAGGGAGGAATCCATCGCTATGAATTCTATGTGGAAGACTGTTCCTGGTCCGAGGCATTTGCAAAGGCGCAGGAAAAGGGCGGCTATCTGGTGCATATCAACAGCCAGGAAGAATATGATGCCATCCTCTCGCAGATTGAAGAGCTGGAATATGGGAAAATTCAATTTTACCTGGGTTCCTGCAGAGATGAAGGAGAACATGCCTATTATTGGCGGGATGCTCAAAACCGTGCTTACGGTGAACGGATAGATGGAGCGGAGTATTGGTGCGCAGCGCAGTGGCTGGATGGGGAACCGAGTTTTGCATATGAAGAGACGCAGGAGGACTGCATCAATATGTACTATAATTCCTCTGAAGGCAGATGGGTGTGGAATGATATTCCCAATGATCTTCTCGGCACAGCGCCTGGGTACAGCGGGATTGTTGGGTATATTGTAGAATATGAGGGAGGAACAGATTCCGGCTTCGATGGCGATGATTTAATAGAAAAGGGCGCGGGAGAGTTTGACGCAAGCGGATATGTGAATGGGGTATTAAGAAACATCTATTTTGGAGATTCTTTCGCATATCGTGAACAGGTAAATATTACGGAAGAAGAGGCGCGTGAAGAATACGAAGAAGGATTAAGCGTGGAAGCGGATTTTTTTATGGAATACTGCGGTATTCCGACGCTTTCTGATGATGTATATCAAGAACTTAAGAATATGTACCGCCAGATATACCAGTATTCTAAGTTCGAGGTTAAGGAAGCGCTGAAGGATGGGGTAGATTATCAGGTGGAGGTGCTGATTAGCCCTATTGATATTATCTCGAAGAATATGGATGGACTGTCCGAGCTTATTGACTCTTTTACGGAAACGATAACAGAGGATAATTATTCGGATGAACAGGAAGTTTACGATGCGGTTATGAGAGAAATTATAGCATTCATTAAAGACGATATGGATAATTTGGGATATGAAGATCAAGTATCCGTGATGATTATGGTGGAGCAGGATGTGGATGGTTACTATGGTATCAGTAGCGAGGCGGTCAGTGCGATCGATCAGGAAATCATAAGATATTGAATGAGGGAAAAGGAAAATGTATTGTACCTTATGCGGCAGGAGGCTGCCGGAGGGAGGCGGGCAGTGTCCTTATTGCGCGCAGACGGAGGACTCCGGAGGCTTGGAAACAGGGAAGCGGAGCAGGATGCGGACGGAAAATTCCGGCCCTGGGAAAAAGAGGGGCTTTATGGCAAAGAGGATTATTCTGGTAGCGGTGCTTCTTCTGCTTGCGGCGGACGTGGCAGGAATCATAGCTGTTTATCATCGGTCATTGGCCAAAGAACAATACGAAGAACAGTGTTTTCTGGGAGAACGATATCTGGAAGAACTGGATTATGAAGCCGCCATCGCGGCCTTTGAGGAAGCGATCCGGATCAACCCGAAGAGGGAGGATGCGTACCTGGGCATGGCGGAGGCATATGCCGGTCTGGGAGAATATGAGGAAGCGGAAGAGATCCTGAAGGAAGCCTATTCCATTGTCCATACGGAAAGACTGAAAGAAAGAATGGATGAACTGGAGGAAGAATGGGAGGCGGAAGAAGAACTGCGCGCGAAGATGCAGACGGAAAATTCCCGGCGGGAGAATCCGCCCGGGGAAGGCCTGATGGAAGAGGAAGGACAGCAGGAGAAACAGACAGGGGACAACGCAGCCCGACAGGTCTTGGAAGGAACAGGACAGGATGGAGAGATCCCGCTTTATGAGCATGGAGAGGTAACGCTGGAGGGATGGCTGGAGAAAGAGGAAACAGAGCACATAGGAGGCGAATTTATGTTTACCACTTATGTGTTGTACCTGGATCAGCCTGGGGCCTTCTGCGTTACGGATCAGGATACTGGTTCAGGAGAAGAATATGTGACAGAAATCCAGGATTCTGTACAGGTGTCGGATGATGTGGAAGGTGTCGCAGAGGCTGCGGGGCAGCATGTGCAGATTCGGGGTGAGGTGGACGCGTGCCAGACTACGCCATATTATATCAGGGACGTGGCCGTTTATTCCGGGGTCTGCAGGGTGACGGAAGATGCATTCAGGAGAAGAGCATTAAGCGAATCAGAGTTGCTCGCTATCACAGAAGCAGAAGCTAACCATGGGATCACAGACTATGTATATATTGATATGGATCACGACGGGGTCAACGAATTAATAGGCGTTTATCCTGATGAAAAAAATATATATCAAGTATGGTACTGCAGTAGCGACGGTGAAACATGCGAATTGGTTCATCAAAGTGATGATGGATATGGGATGGAGGAATGCGATATTGAATTGTTGGAGGTGGGTAATGAAACGCACGTTGTAGTAAATGCGTATCGATTGGCTGGAACGGGGAAATGTTATTCTATTTTGGCGTTGAAGAGTCAAGAGATTATTTGCCTCGTTTCAAATGGATATGGTTCTGTTTCCATGACGGATACAGATGATATTAAATTGGTGGTAGAGAGTTATGATGGGTTGTATGATCCGGTAATTGATGCGGAATCTGTTCATACATGGAAGGATACCTATCTTTTTTATGACGGAAGCCAATATAAGGAATACGGGGCAACGGAAATATCTGAAAAGGAATTTATGGAGTATCAAAATGCACAAGAAATAAAAGATACGATTGAAAAGGAACTATGGCAGTCAAATATATCATTTTTGGATTTTTCATATTTCAGAAGAAAAAATGGGATATTGCATATCCAATGCAATGCGTACAATGATTTGGGAGAGATATGGTACGGATATTATACTGCCAGATATGTTGGCAGCGAGTTGAGCGTAGATATCGGAGAATATAATCCAGGACAAATGGCATCGAGTTTTTCAGACTTGGAAATAGTATATTAAATCCATTTTCCGATAGCGTAGGAAAATGGAGGATAAAGCGATGTTGATCGAGGCGGCGCCCCTTCCAGATGTATGGGTGATGGGTGGCATGGAGCATGGAAGCGCAGTCTCCCTTTGTGCCGTGCGGATAGCGGCAAGATTCGCCTCTGTAATGTGGGAGACAGCAGGATTTACCGTTTTTGGAAAGGTAGGCTGGAACTGCTGACTCATGACCATACGCTGGCCCAGCAAATGCTTGACATGGGGTGTAGAAGTCTTTGGGGTTCCCGTTTTAGAAGAAGGGAACGCAGTAAGAGGGGAAAAGACGGAGCGCCTCGTGGAAGCGGCCCTGGAAAATGGCGGAGAGGATAATGTTACGGCGATGCTGTTGGAGGGAAAGGAAAGATGAAGTGCAAAAGATGCGGCTATGATAATCCAGAGAATTCGATGTTCTGTACAAGGTGCGGCGCACCCCTGTTACAAGATGTTCGCGAGGAGAAGCAGAATCCTGAGGAATGGGAAGGGCGTTCTCACAAAAAAAGAAGAGGATGGCTGTGGGTATTGCTGCTCCTTCTGGTAGTCTGCCTTTTGGCTGCCGCTGTCATATGGATTTGGGTGAAGAGAATGGAGAGCAGTCCGTCTGAAAACGTCTGGGAAAGCGGCCGGACTTTTGAAGCGCGGGACGAGGACATAGATGAGACAAAAAATACGGAGGAAGAACGTGTCGGGACGAAAGATATGGGCAGCGCGTTCCTGATGGAGGAAGAAACTGCGCAGGGGTTCCATGATGGTCAGGATGGAAACGCGGCAGAAGAGTATGACGAGATGGAGCCAGCGCCTAAAACAGAGCAGTCCCCTGAGACGGCGGAAGCTTTTGAAACGACAGGTATGCCTGAAACAGACACAGAATCCGGCACAGAGACGGAGGCAAGGGCCTATGTAAGGAGCGGGCCGCTGCCGCTTGAAGCGTCCGTAGAAGCTTCTTCCACCCTGACAGGAGGAGACTATGACGTGGGAAATCTGCTAGACGAAGATTTGACCACCGCATGGCATGAAGGCGCGGAAGGAATGGGAGAAGGCGAATCGGTCACCTTCTATTTCGCGGAAGAGGAATTGATATATGGACTGGCATTCATTCCGGGTTATTTAAAGAGCAGCAAATTGTTTATCGAAAACGGACGGCCCACTAAGCTGCGGATAGATGTTGGGGAGATGTCCATGGCGGTCATGATTGAGGAATATGAACCGGACTTTGAGAGCGTGTCCGCGTCCATGCTGTATGCGGAATTTCCGGAACCGGTATATGCCAAAGAACTGATGGTAACGATTGTATCCGCGATACGGGGAGAAAAATATGAGGATACGGGGATTACGGAAATGTATCCTTATACCTATAAATGGGCGGAATGAGGATGAGAAAGATGTTTTGTGTGAATTGCGGAAAGGATATTACAGATGCGAAGAGGTTCTGCCCTTACTGCGGGGCGGTGTGTACACATACGGTGAGAAAGCGTTCTTTTTTCAGGAAGCGATGGAGGGTGGCGGCTGCTATCCTTTTGACTTTCTGCGTCCTTGGTGTTCTGCTGGCAGGGGTGGGAAGGCTTGTTTCCAGATACCGGTATCAGCGTCAGCTTTCGCTGGGCGACCGTTATCTGCAGGAAATGGAGTATGAGGAAGCGGCTGCGGCTTATGAAAGGGCGATCCGGATCGACCCGAAGCAGGAGGACGCCTATCTGAAGGCGGCGCAGGCACGGCTGGAGATGGGGGAAGGAGAAGAGGCTGTCAGTCTGGTTGAGACGGCTCTTGAAGCTGTCGGGAAAGAAAAATTTGACAGCCTGCAGGAAGAAGTGGAGAAAATCAGGAAGGAGGCTGCAGCGCAGGAGGCGGAGCAGACGGTACAGGGGACTGGCGAGGGGGAAAACGTCGAAAACCCCGGAAGGGCGGAACTGGATGCGAAGAGCGTCTATGATCTTTACAGCCGTCTAAATCCGCTGCTTGCTTGGAGCGACGATTACTATGGAGAGAAGGACGTTCTGGGAGAGATAGAAAAGACGGGTAACCGGAAGGAATTCGCGAACATCTGCTTTGCTTATCTGGAACAGTTATGTCCCGACGCTCAGATTGAAGATTATGTGGAACATTATACTTCTTATAATACCGTCTTTGGAGACGGGGCGTTTTCGGCAGAAGAGGAGGGAACCATTGAGGAGATGGGCACGCCGTATGAGACGATTGATCGCGCCAGGGCACAGGAGGAGTTTAAGAAGGACTGGTGCAGGAATCTGGATCTGTCCGGAGAAGAATATACTTATGAAGTGGTAGGGCATTCCGGATGGAGGCTGACGAATGCATACAAGCTAGAGGAAGTGAACAAAGCGCTGAAAGCCTTTCTGGGGGAGCGCTTTATTGAATTTACGGCAGAAGAACTGGAAGGATACAATTTTCTGTATGATCCTGAGAATCAGATCATATGCAGAAAAGCGCGGGAGGGCATATATTTTGAGGCGGCAACGGCTTCTGAGTTTGTCCATAACTATGTACAGGAAGCATTTCGGGACGGGGAGAAAACGTATATCCGGATAAAGCATCTGCGGCTGTCTCTCAATGAAGAAGGCGTTTGGAGTTCCGAGACAGAACAGTGGTGCAGCAGCTATGAAGAGGCGCTTCAATATCAGGGAGACGGATCCTGGAGGTGGGTTCTGGCCAATACTTGGGGAAAACATGGGCAGGCATGCAGCGTTCCGCTTTTCTATTATGGCAGGCCAATCCCCCTGCTATATGCGCAGAACCTGGATTCCGGATCATCTGCGGCCAACGAAGATTATGATCTGGGCGTATGCGGGTTTATCGACGCACAGAACAGAGAGCTTGACTGGGAATATGATCCTTCCAGGGGAGACGGGAAAATTGTACGGTATCTGAGTGAGGAAGAAGCGTTTGCCTGTGCACAGGCGAATGCGAAAGAATTAATGGATCCGGAGAATGAATTTCATTCGTCCCTTCAGACGGAATATGAGATCATCTTTGTGCTGGAAAATGAGGAAGGGATATACCGCGTTGCGGAAATACTGCGCTAGGATAGGGGGAGGAAGAAGATGTATTGTACCAGATGCGGCAGAAAGCTTCCGGAAGGGAGCACAGAATGTCCTTACTGCAGGCAGACGGCGGGCGGAAGCCAGACGGCTTGGACAGGAGCCCCGGCAGGGAGAGGGCCGGGAAATCAGTCTGCAGGAAGCGGCGGAAGTAAGAAAAGAAAAAGTTCTGCAGGAAAAAGGGTGATTGTGGCAGCAGGCATCCTGCTTCTGCTGGCGGCGGTTTTTGGAATCGCAGCTGTTTCCTACAGAGTTGTGGCCAGGAAGCAGTATGAGGAACAGGTATCTTTGGGAGAACGATATTTGGAAGAACTGGATTATGAAGCTGCGATAGCGGCGTTCGAGGAAGCGATCCGGATCGATCCGAAGAGGGAAGAAGCGTATCTGGGCTTGGCAGAGATATACATCATGCAGGGAGATTATGAAGAAGCGGAGAAAATTTTGGATGATGCCTATTCTGTCATCCATACGGAGAGCCTGAAAGACAGAATGACCGAACTGGAAGAAGAACGAAGAGAAGCGGAAGAAATGCGCCGGGCGCAGCAGGAAGAAGCTTCTGAGGCGGAAGCGATGCAGGAAGAAAGCCGGGGAGAGGCGGACAAGATCCCGGAAAGCCAGCCAATAGCGGAGCCGGAAAGCCAGTCAACAGCAGGGCAGGAAAACCAGGATGGGGAGATCCCGTTCTATGAGCATGGAGAGATAACGCTGGAGGGATGGCTGGAAGAAGTGCAGAGTGAGCATATAGGAGGCGGTTTTGAGTCTACGACCTATGTGCTGCACCTGGATCAGCCCGCGATTTTCCGCGTTACCGATTGGGATTCAGAGGAAGAATACGAAACGGAAATCCAGGATTCGGTGCAGGTATCGTATGAAGTGGAAGGTATCGAAGAAGCTGTGGGCCAGCATGTGCAGATCCGGGGAGAGGTGGAAGCAAGTCAGCCTACGGCATATTATATCAGGGACGTGGCCATCTATTCAGGAACCTGTCAGATCCTGGAGGAAGGGGCCAATGGAAATATGGATGCGTCGGATACCGGTCAGATAGATGTGGAGGCAAAGGTTGAAGAGATCCGTGAGATATATTATGGAATACAGAACAATCTTGGCGCGATGAGGGCGGAGGACAGCGGCGGCGGCACCATAAGATATTATGACGGAGCAAACAAGATTCGCAAAATCATCGCCATGCCGGGAACATATACCTATAACGGCGTTTACGGGGCTGAGGAATATACGGCGGAGTTCTATTATGACGAGAGCGAGAAGCTGGTATTTGTGTTCGTATATAATGGCTCTGATGGAAGTGAGTACCGCTTTTATATGAGTGATTTGACGGAATGTATTCGTTATATAGACGCGCAGGGGACGGTTATGGACTATTCCCAGCCAGTTTCCCCGATGGAGATCTCAGAGTTTGGCCAGTACTGCGAACTGGGAATGATGGAAATCGCCTGGGCCTATGGAGGATAAAAGGAAATGTTAATCGAAGCGGCAGTCATAACGGATGTGGGAAGGCTTCGGCTTAAAAATGAGGATAATTTTTTCCTCCTGGATACATATAAAGGGCTGACGCAGTCGAGATGCCAGAAAGTGTACCGCAGTTCGGGAGCGCCCTTTCAGGTTTATGCGGTGATGGATGGGATGGGAGGCATGAAAAAGGGAGAAGCCGCTTCTCTGCGTGCCGCTCAGACATTATCCCGTTTCATCTGGACGAAGGAAAAGGATGCCTGCATTTCCTGTGTGCGCGCTTTAAACCAGGCTGTGTGCGATCTGCATGAAAGTGCCGGGGAAAGTGGGACAACGCTCGCGCTGCTGTGCGTGGATGGCAGAAAAATCCAGATCTGCAATGTAGGGGACAGCAGAATTTACCGTTATTGGGCCGGCGGACTGGAACTGCTGACGCATGACCATACGCTTGCTCAGCAAAGATTGGATATGGAAACGAAAGGCTTTTTTCGCTCCCGCGCCAGAGGAAAAGTGCAGGAAGCGGGAGAAGGGCGGCATCTGCTGACACAGTATCTGGGGATTCCCCCGAAAGAAATGCTGATTGAGCCGTACCAGGCCAGAGAACGGAAAGTGAAGAGCGGAGAACTGTATCTGCTGTGCACGGACGGCCTGACCGGAATGGTGCCGGAACAGGAGATGCTTGCCTGCCTGAAAGGAAACGGCGGCGTGAAAGAGAAGACAGAACGGCTTGTGGAAGCGGCGCTGGGAAATGGCGGAGAGGATAACGTTACAGTGATGCTGGTGGAGATCAAAGCATGAAGCGGTGTAAACGATGTGGACATCACAATCCGGATTTTGAGAGCATATCCGCATCTATGCTGCATGCAGAATCTCTGGAACCGATATAACAGAAATGTTTTCCTATACTTATAAGAGAATCGAAGGAGGAGGCGCGAGATGTTTTGCAGGAATTGTGGAAAGGAGATTGAGAATGGGAGATTTTGCCCATTTTGTGGGGCTTCATGTGATTCAGAAGCAGGGAAGAGGCAGCAGGAACAGAGTCGGAATTTAGACGTAACCATAAAGTTGCCAGAGGAAGCGCCTGTGTATAATGTACGGCAGACTGTAGAGAAAGAAACAAAGCCAAAGATGGAGCACAGAGGCGAGCCATTAACGGAGCAGGATGGAGCTGTTAGAAATACGGGAAAAGGAGCCAAGGTTGCAGCCTGCATTCTTGGCGTATTCTTGATACTTTCGTTAGGAGGAACTGGAATTCTGGGATTTATACTGATCAGGCTCTATGATCAGAATCAATATCTGGAGCAAATAATACAAAGTTATGCTTATTTAGAGGAAGAGGCATACGAGAAGGCTATCCAGGCATGCGCCGAAGCAATAGAACTCGTTCCGGAGAGAAAAGAAGCATATTTGCTTTCAGCAGAAGCCAGCATGGGGCAAAAACAGATAGAACCGGCCATAGCTGTGCTGGAACAGGGAGCCGCAGTAGAGGGAATGGATAAAGCGGTGGAAGAACGACTGGATGAATTAAAAACCCTTCAGGAGGATGTGCCGACTTTAGAAGACCTTGGAGTGACAGAGGAAGACCTTTCAGAATATGCGTTGAGTGTGGAAAATTCTATGAACCAGGTCGTGGAACAGGAATTACAGGAACAGTATGCTTCGGATAAGGTGATCTCTGCGGGGCTGTTGGAGTGGGAAGAGATGCTGAAGGTGATTGGCGATTATCAGGATGCAACTTTCCAGAAGGTGGAAATGGATTGGAGAGGGGTACATATTTTGCTTAAGATAAACGGTAGCAAAGGAGAGGGGACATTAGAACTCCTTTTGAATAAGGAGCTGTATCTCGAGGAAATAAATGCTAAAGCCAGTGAATAACGGCCGACTGTGACGTAAGAGGAGGAACGAGATGTTTTGCAGGAACTGTGGAAAGGATATCACCGGGGCAGGGAAATTTTGCCCCTATTGCGGACAGCCGATTAAAGGCGGCCAGCCCGATGCCGGGAACAGTCTGGCCGGCGATGGGAGCGGCCAGTCAAATGCCGGAGGCAGCCAGGCGGAACAGGGAGGCCATCGGCAAAACGTCGGGGAAAATCAGTCCGACGCAGCGGAGAACAATAGTACAAAAGATGGTTCTCCTATGGATCAGTATCGCAAATATGAGCCGATTTTCGGAGCCTGGTACCTGAAACGTTTGATCGGAGAAGGCGGTTTTGGAAAGGTATTTGAGATTGAGCGCAGAGATTTCGGTCAGGTCTACCGTGCGGCCTTAAAGGTAATCACCATCCCGCAGGAGAAGGGAGAAATTGACAATCTCCATTCAGAAGGGATGAGCAATGAGAATGTGTCCGGGTATTATAAGAATTATGCGCAGGACATTATCAGCGAGTTCGCTCTGCTTTCCAAACTGAAGGGGAATAGTTATATTGTCAGCTACGAGGATCATACGGCCATTCCTCACGAAGATAATATTGGATGGGATATTTTGGCAAGGATGGAACTTCTCACGCCGTTAACCCAGTATATGGAACAGCATGCGCTGTCCCCCCAGGAAGTGGCGAAGATCGGTATCGATATCTGCCGGGCGCTGGAGGTCTGCGGAAAATATAATATCATACACAGAGATATTAAGCCGGAGAACATTTTCGTGTCCGAGTTGGGTACATTTAAACTGGGAGACTTTGGAATTGCCAGGCAGATGGCCCGTTCTCAGAGCGTCCTTTCCAAGAAGGGCACGTTCATCTATATGGCTCCGGAACTCTACAAAGAGGAAAAGAGCGACGCCACAGTGGACATTTATTCCCTGGGCCTGGTGCTGTACCGGCTGTGCAATAAGAACCGTATGCCTTTCCTGCCGCCTTATCCGCAGATGATCACCTATCAGGATAGGGAAGAGTCCTTAAAGAAGCGGATTTCAGGAGAAAAAATGCCCGCTCCGGCGGATGCGGATAAAGAACTTAGTTCGATCATCCTGAAAGCGTGCAGCTATAAGGCGCATGACAGATGGCAGACGCCTGCAGAACTCAGAGAAGCACTGGAGAACTATCTGGCGCTTTGCGCCGCCAGACAAAAAGGGCGCAAAGCTATAAGGGAACATAAGAAGCAGGTGAAGCTGGAAAGGAAGCAGAAGGGCGCAAAGAAGAGAAAAGCGATTGCGATTGCTGCGCTGGTGCTGCTTCTGCTGTGTGCGGGCTGTGTCGCAGCGGCGACGCTGTTGCTTCCAAGGGATAAGGAAGAAGGCTGGGGCTCAAAGGCCGTCGCGGCAGTGGATGAGACAGAAAGTCAGAAGATGACGGAAGAGACAGTGGAAACGGAGAGCCCTGCGGAGACGGAAAGCCTTGCGGAGACAGAAAGCCAAACCGCAGCTGTGGAAACGAACACTGCGGGGACAGAGGTCAGCACAGAGACATCAACTGTTATGGAAGAGACGCAGACAGAGCCAGCCACAGAGGAAGAAACGGAAAAAGAAGTGGAACTTTCTTCCATGAAACTGGTGAATTCCAGTGACCGCTATACCCTTGTGGAATCTGGAAGCTATATGGATAGTCTGGGAAACGAGTACTATTCGGGGAACCTTTTCTACCTGAGCACCTATGGAAACAGTTATTGGGGAGAGTATGGATTTTCGGAGAACCGGTGTGGGTTTGGAGAATATTATTTGGGAAGAGGCTATAAGACGCTGAAGGGACTTTTGGCGGTTTCGGATGATACTTCCAACGAAGATGTATCCGCACGGTTGGAGATATATGGAGATAACCGGGTACTCGCTTATTATGACTTTAACAGGAAAACAAGGCCATTTGAGATTGAACTGGATGTAAGTGAGGTGGATTATCTGGCATTTAATCTGGTATTCCGTACAGAGGAAGGAGAAGGGGATGTAGGGGTATTGATGCAGGATATGGTACTTACATCCAATCCGAATCCGCTGCCTGAAAAAGAAGAGATTGGAACAAAGCTAGTGGATTTGAAAGCGACCAATGGTAATGACGGGTTTGTGCAGATTTCTTCTCATGCAAGGACGGATGTGCTCGGAAATGTATATTCTCCGGCTAATCTGTTTGAGGTTAGCGTAAATGGAAATACTGCCTGGGGAAATAACGGATATGATGAAGATAGAACTGCTTTTGCAGAGTATTGCATTGACTCTCAGTACACTACGCTGACAGGTGTACTGGCGCCTTCGGATAAGATAGATCCAGAAAATCCTGGCCTTCAGGGAATATTAGTTGTTTTGGGGGATGATAAAGTTCTGGGTTCCTTTCTTGTGAATTCCACAACGGGCGCTACCGAAGTGAATCTGGATGTATCAGGAGTAGAGTGGATCCGATTTGAGTTTCAATTTAATGCTGCGGATGCGGCAGGAGATGTCTATGCTTTAATGTCGGATTTTGTGTTTGAATAAGAAGAATGGAATGGCCTGCTTCTAAATATCAGGGATATATTGTATTACGGAAATACTGTCATGATCAGATGAGGATAGAGGAGAAAGAAAATGTTTTGTTCAAAATGCGGCAAGCCCATTCCTGACACGGCCAGGTTCTGCCCTTTCTGCGGAAGTATCTGCGGTGGGGGAACCATGGAAAATAAAATGGAAGGAGGATATGGAAATAAAGGTATTTCCGGCGGTGAGCCTGTTTCTTCCGGAGGAGAGGGGAAGGTGCGCCCTAAAGGACGAAGGAGGTTGTTAGGGCCGGTTCTCGCGGCGTCTTTTTCGCTCTTGGCCATAGCGGTTTTGGTTTTGTTTGGCGCGACTAGGCTGGTGGCGAACAGGCGGTATATGGAGCAGCTTTCCTTGGGGGAGAGGTATGAACAAGAGCTGGACTATGAAGCCGCCATGGCTGCTTATGAGGAGGCGATCCGGATTGACCCGAAGAGAGAGGATGCCTATTTGGCATTAGCAAGGCTGAATTTAGAGATGGGCGAATTTGATGCTGTGCAGGATGTATTAGCGGAAGCGCTGGAGCGAGCGGGAAATTCCGCAGAGGAAGAGGCAGACCGTCTGCTCCGGGAAGCAGAGGAAAGGGCGGAAGAAGCGGCGCAGGCAGAAGAAGCGGAGCGAGCGGGGGCTGATCAGATAGAAGAAGGAGATAATGGCGTGGCTGCCTCGGAGGAACAGGAGGCCGTTTCATCCGGTTTTCCGGGCGAAGATGCGCCTTTCCCAGAGGCTGGAATGGAGGGAGAGACTGGGCATATCGGGCCATATACCTTTCATCTTACTTCCTATGATTGGGATTGGTCGCTGGAAGGGTATGGACAGTTTTTTGCGGTTGAGCTGGAGTATCCGGTCTTTGAAGGGGATACTGAAGCAGAACGCGGGCTGAATGCGTATTATGAGACATGGCTGAATACCAAAAGGCTGGAATATGAAGAAGATGAATATTCTACGCCTAATCAGATCCTGAGTGATATCGATGAAGGCTATGTATGGGAAGAAACCAGCGGCAGTGAGGATTATCAGGTGGAAAGTATGGCGATGACAAACGAGGTTTTCTCTGTTCTCAGGAGCAGCTATCTGTACTATCCGGGTGCGGCTCATGGCATGCCATTCAGGGAGACGGTTTATATCGACAGGCGGACAGGGGAGACGCTGGAACTGGAAGAATTTATCTCCATTAGCAAAGAGGAACTGGATGAAAGGGTGAGGGATGCCTTTCGGGAAGTAGCGGCCCAGGAGCCGGAGGAATTTTCCTGGTCAATGGAATTCTTGGAGGAGATCAGCGATTTTGCCGATTATAGCTATCTGGGAGAAGACGGCGTGATATTTTACAGGCCGCCTTATGAACTGGCCTCCTATGCCAGAGGCTTTGTAGAAATTACGATTCCTTATGAAGACCTGGGGATGGGGGAAGTCGTGTATCTGGAAATTGAAACGCCATAGAGAATGGGATGCAAAAGAGAAAAGCGTATGTTTATATAATAAATAAAGGGATGGGGCATGATTTATACAAATCATCGCTCCATCCCTGTGCAGGACGGTCTGTCCGTTGACAGCGCCATACTGTTAACGGAGATGGTGGGAGTCGAACCCACGCGCCCTTGCGGACCTATCGCATTTCGAGTGCGACCTCTTACGACCACTTGAGTACATCTCCAGAAAGCAAAACAGGCCGGACAAAACTATCTTTTGAAAGTGTCCTTTGCCCTGTCCGAACAACACATACATTCTATAATAAACCCGTGATTTTATCAAGACCGAATTTAAAGGAACAGCATATGCGGAAGGCCAAGCGCAACAGTTCAGACCACCCAGCTTTACCCTGCCAGGTTGATTTTCCATAAACCATATTGACCGCGGGACGAATCTATTATATAAAAAAATCATCGGATTCTGTCCGGCGGGATGGAAAGGAAGACAGACCGCGGTGTGAGGAAATCCAGCATAGCAGAAGAACAGGAGGGTAATGAAATTGGGAAAAATATTATACGGAGGGGATTATAATCCGGAACAGTGGGATGAATCCGTCTGGGAAGAGGATATGCGCCTGTTTCATCTGGCGGGCATTGACTGCGTAACGCTGAATGTATTCAGCTGGGCGGCTCTGCAGTCGGATGAGGTGACCTACCATTTTGAACGCCTGGATAAGATCATGGATATGGTGAAGAAAAATGGCCTGAAGGTTATCCTCGCCACCTCCACGGCTGCGCATCCCGCATGGATGGCGAAGAAATATCCAGAGGTGCTGCGCACGGGCTTTAACGGTATCCGCCGCAAATTCGGCGACCGGCATAATTCCTGCCCGAACAGCCGGGTATACCAGAAATACTCTGCGCTTCTTGCTCGGAAGCTGGCGGAGCGGTACGGACATTATGATAATATCGTGGCCTGGCATATCTGCAACGAGTACGGAGGGGAATGTTATTGCGAAAACTGCGAGAAGGCTTTCCGTGTGTGGCTGAAGGAGAGGTACGGCACGCTGGAAGCGCTGAATAAGGCATGGAACACCAGCTTCTGGGGGCATACCTTCTATGACTGGGACGAGATCGTGGTTCCCAATCTGCAGAGCGAGCATTTCGAGGTAAACCGGACCACCTTCCAGGGGATCTCTCTGGATTATCGCCGTTTCATGTCGGACTCCATGCTGAACAATTACAGGGCGGAATATGAAGCGGTGAAGGAGATTACGCCCCATATCCCTGTGACCACCAATCTGATGGGCTTCTATAAGCCTTTGGATTACCAGAAATGGGCCAAATATATGGATGTGATTTCCTGGGACAACTATCCGGACACCTCAGATACGGACGCTATGGTAGCCATGCGGCATGATCTGATGCGCGGATTGAAGCAGGGAGCGCCTTTCTGGCTGATGGAGCAGACGCCCAGCGTGACCAACTGGCATGCCTACAATCTGCTGAAGCGTCCGGGAGAGATGCGTCTGATCAGCTATCAGGCGGTAGCACACGGCGCGGATACAGTGCTGTTTTTCCAGATGCGCAGAAGTATAGGGGCCTGCGAGAAGTTCCACGGTGCGGTCATCGACCATGTGGGAAATGAGAATACAAGGGTTTTCCGGGAGATTGGCGAATTGGGAGGAGAACTTCAGAAGCTTTCCGATGCCACGCTGGGGGCCAGGACCCATTCCGATGTGGCCCTTATGGTGGATTGGGACAACTGGTGGGCTCTGGAATATTCCGCAGGCCCCAGCTGCGACCTGAAATACATGGATGAGGTGACGCGCTACTATACGGCCCTTTACGAGAAAAATATCTCTGTGGATGTCGTTTCCGTGGAGGATGATCTTTCCGGTTATAAAGTGGTGATTGCTCCGCTTCTGTATATGACAAAGCCGGGAGTGGACGAGCGGCTCAGACAGTTTGTGGCGGAGGGCGGAAGCCTTGTAACCACTTTCCTAAGCGGTCTGGTGAATGAAAATGATCTGGTATTTACAGGAGGATATCCGGGAAAACTGCGCGATATCCTTGGCATTTGGGTGGAAGAGACGGATGCCCTTCCCTCATACATGAAGAACAGCTTCTCCTGGAACGGAAAGACGTATGAATCCGGGGTGATCTGTGATATCTGTCATATGGAGCATGCAAAAGAACTGGCCGTTTACGAGAAGGATTTCTATGCGGGCACGCCGGTGCTTTCGGAGAATTCTTTTGGAAAGGGAAAAGCCTATTATGTGGCGACCCGTTCCGATGCGGCATTTTACAGCGATTTCCTTCAGATGGTGCTGGACGGACAGGGCGTGCAGCCTGTTATGACGCCTTGTGAAGGTGTGGAAGCCAGTCTGAGACAGAAGGACGGCAGGAACTTCCTTTTCCTCCTGAACCATAAAGATACGCGCGTACAGCTTCCGGCAGAACATGCCTGCCAGGATCTGCTTGGCGGACGGGAATATGCTAAGGGAGAAGAGCTGACGCTGGAAGGGAAAGGCGTCATGATTCTGGCGTATGAATGATTCTGCCTGCGGGCATAAAGGCAGGAAAATATAAGGAAAAAGGATATCCGGGAGATGGCAGGAGCCGGATATCCTTTTCCTGCAAATAGGGGAGACTTAAGAACGGCGAAAGCCGCAGCAAAAGAGACTGCAATGGGGAAAGGAGGCGCCCCGCAGGGCGCGAGCGGTATTTATGAAAATAAAAGAAATCAGGCTGCAGAATACGGATTGCCCAAATGGCATCATACAGGATCCCATGATCGCCTGGATCTATGATACGGCTGACGGAGGGAGAAGGCAGACCGCCTGCCGGATCCGGCTGATGAAGGGAAAGGACTGCGTCTATGACAGCGAGGAGCTTCATACCAGCGTACAGAACGGGCATCGCTGTCGGATACAGCTTGAGAGCCATCAACGCTATGAGGTATGGGTGGAAGTGACGGATGATCTTGGAGAGACAGAAAGCGCCCGGGGCTGCTTTTTTTTAAGCGGCGTACTGCCCGGGGAGTGGGGCGGTGCGTGGATTTCCAATCGCACGGCGAGGCCCCAGTATCTGGGCAGGACAGTTCGTCTGGATGGAAAAATCCGCTATGCTGCAGTTTCCGCAGCCGGGGCGGGACAGTATGAACTGCATATCAATGGAAGGCGGCCGGATGCGAGCGTGCTGAACGGTTCCTGGACGGAATTCCACAAACGAATCCATTATCGCACCTGGGAAGTGACAGATTTTTTGAGAGAGGGAGAGAATGACCTTCTGCTGGAAGTGGGAAACGGATGGTATTGCAATCAGGAAACGGATCGGTATTTTTATACCATGGACAAGGGCTATCGTTCCTTTGGAAGCATGCTGGCGGGCATCCTGCGCCTGACTGTGGAATATGAGGACGGACGCAGAGTGGTGATCGGTACGGATGCGCAGTGGTGGGCTTCAGAGAGCGAGACCACTTATACCAACAGCTATGGAGCGGAGGATTATGACGGAAGACGCCGGGGAACGCTGGAGCGCGTGGCTGCATTTGTCCTTTCCGCCAAAGAAGCGCCCCAGGGAACGCTTCTTCCCGCGCAGTATCCGCCGGTTGTGGTGAAGCGGGTATATGAGGGCCGCCTTCTGAAAGTCCTGGAGGATGGCGGGATGCTGTATGATATGGGGCAGAACATGTCGGGCCTGTTCGAGGTGACGGTGAGCGGAGAGCGGGGAACGAAACTGTATATGTGGCCGCTGGAGAAGCTGGATGCGAAGCAGGAGCCCTGGAAGACGGTGGACAGCTGGTGTTCGTATGTCCTGGAAGGAGAGGGAGAGGAGCGCTGGAAACCCAAGTTCACTTATGAGGCCGGCAGATATCTGCTCATCCGGCAGGCCCGTCCCGGAGAGGAAAACTTGTCTGAGACGGATAAAGACGCGCAGGGAATGGGATGCGAAGCGCCGGCATCCGGAAAAGAAGGGATGACGGCGGAGAAAGCCGCATCTGTCAGGATCCTTGCGGTCCGTGGCTATGCGGTCACGAGCGGCGCCAGGGATGTGGGAAGCTTTGTGTGTTCGGATTACAGATATATGCAGATCCACGATCTGGTAAAGCGGGCGATGGAAAGCAACCTGAACCATGTCCATACGGATTGCCCTACGATTGAACGTCTGGGCTGGCAGGAGGGAAACCATCTGATGGCGCCGTCCCTTTTCTATGTAAAGGATGTGGGCTGCTTTTGGGAGAAGATCGCGGCAGACGTGCGTGATGGGCAGTACGGGCCCGGAGAGCGGGATGTGGATACCGGGGCATTTCCCTATGAATACGGAAGCGGGCTGCTCCCCTCGATCGCTCCCAGATATGCGCGGTTCCTGTATGAAGGGGGCGAGGGAAGCTTCTGGGATATTCCCAGTTGGGGAAGCAGCATCCTGTTTGCAGCATGGGAAAGGTACCGTTTTACCGGGGATGAAGAACTACTGCTGGAAAACTATGAGACAGCGAAACGATATGTGGATTACCTGTATGATAAATACCTGAATTATGGGGAAATTTATGGACAGGATGAGAAAAAACATTTCCTCCGCCATGGTCTGGGAGACTGGGGGATTGAACAGAACAGAGGGGAATCAAGAGAAAACATTGAGACTGCCTATCTCTATCGGGATCTCATCCTGCTGGCTGAGACGGCAGGCCGTGCGGGCCGGACGCAGGAGCAGCAGGAACAGCTGAAGCGGGCGCAGGAAGTGCTTGAGGAATATAATAAAGAACTGCTTCTGTGGAATCCGCAGACAGGGGAATGGGCCTATGATTCATATGATAAAGCAGGCTTTACTGTAACACAGGCGACGCAGGCGATCCCGCTCCAGTTCGGAATGGTGCCGCCAGATAAGAGAGATTCCGTGTACAGAAGCTTCCTGCTTTGCTGTGAAGATCACCGGCTCCGCTGCGGGGAAATCGGGCTCCCATATATCCTGAGAACACTGGGCGATTTGAAACGGGCGGATATCGTATCGGATATGATTTTGCAGAAGGTTCATCCCAGCTATTACCGGTTTATAGAGAAAGGGGAAACCACCATGCCGGAATTCTGGCGGGATGATGCGAGAAGCCGGAACCATGATATGATGGGTTCCGTGGTGGAGTGGTTTTACCGCTATGTGGCCGGGATTTCCTCAGAGGACGGATACCGGACGATCCGTGTGGAACCGGTTCTGCCGCCGTCCGTAGACTATGTGGAATGCAGGTATGAAGCGATCACAGGAACGGTGGAGGTGAAGATCCAGCGGATCGGCGAGTCTGTCCTGCGGATAGAAGCCTGCATCCCGGTCAATACGGCCGGCGTGCTTGCAGCCGGAGGGGAGGAGATGGAACTGACCGGCGGGCTGACCCGTGTGTGGATCAACGAACAAAGGGAGAAAAAGCTTTTACATTCCCAGGAAAATATTATATAATTTCCTATAGACGAACGAGATAAGGCCGTAAGCCGGCCTGTAAATCGGAAGCATGAGTAATAGTTCAACCCTGCCTGAACTGTTGCAATCATGAGGGAAAAGGAGGGTACTATCCATGAAAAGAATTGGAATGTTAACCAGCGGCGGCGACTGCCAGGCTCTGAATGCGGCGATGAGAGGCGTGGCAAAAACTCTTTTTAATTATTCCAAAGAACCGGTTGAGATCTATGGCTTTCTGGATGGTTATAAAGGCCTGATTTATGGGAAATTCAGGATGCTTACCTGGTCGGATTTTTCAGGAATCCTGACAAAGGGAGGAACGATCCTGGGAAGCAGCCGCACCCCGTTTAAGCTCATGCGTGAGCCGGATGAAAACGGACTGAATAAGGTAGAGGCAATGAAGCAGAACTACTATAAGCTTCAGCTGGACTGCCTTGTGATTCTCGGGGGCAACGGGACCCATAAAACGGCCAATCTCCTGAAGGAAGAGGGCCTGAACGTGATCACCCTGCCCAAGACTATTGATAATGATCTGTGGGGAACGGATATGACCTTTGGCTTCCAGAGCGCAGTGGACATCGCAACAACAGCCATTGACAACATCCATACCACCGCTGCAAGCCATGGAAGGGTGTTTATCGTGGAAGTGATGGGACATAAAGTGGGCTTCCTGACGCTGAATGCGGGTATGGCAGGCGGGGCGGATATCATCCTGATCCCCGAGATCCCATATGATATTGATAAGGTCGTTGAAGCGATCAAGACGCGTCATGACAAGGGCAGCCGTTTTACCATTCTGGCCGTTGCGGAAGGCGCCATCTCCAAGGAGGATGCGGCGCTGTCCAAGAAGGAATATAAGAAAAAAATGGAGAATTATGCATATCCTTCCATTTCTTATGAAATCGCGGAGAAAATCGAGAAAAAGAGCGGAATGGAAGTGCGGGTTACCGTTCCTGGACATACCCAGAGGGGCGGTTCTCCCTGTCCGTATGACCGGGTATTTGCCAGCCGTCTGGGGTCAGAAGCGGGCAAGCTGATCCTGAAGGGTGAATACGGTTTTATGGTGGGATATAAGAACCGTGAAATCGTTAAAGTGCCATTGGAGGATGTGGCGGGCAAGCTGAAGATGGTGGATCCGGATTCCTCTATCGTGAAAGAAGCCAAGATGCTGGGAATCAGCTTTGGTGATTAAGGGAGAGACAGAACATGTCCTATACAGCGCTTTACCGTAAATTCCGCCCGGACCGGTTTGAGGACGTGAAAGGTCAGGAACACATTGTCACAACGCTGAAGAATCAGATCGTGGCGGGACGTATCGGTCATGCCTATCTCTTCTGCGGGACAAGAGGGACAGGAAAGACAAGCATAGCGAAAATTTTTGCGAAAGCCGTCAACTGTGAGCATCCAGTGGACGGCTCTCCCTGTGGGGAGTGCCGCAGCTGCCGGACGATTGCAGCAGGGGCGAGCATGAATGTGATCGAGATTGACGCGGCTTCCAATAATGGCGTCGATAATATCCGCGAGATCGTGGAAGAGGTTTCCTATTCCCCTGCGGAAGGAAAGTATAAGGTGTATATCATAGATGAGGTGCATATGCTGTCCATAGGGGCGTTTAACGCATTGTTAAAGACCTTGGAAGAGCCGCCCGGCTATGTAATTTTCATTTTGGCCACAACCGAAGTGCATAAGATACCTGTAACGATCCTGTCCAGATGCCAGAGATATGATTTTAAACGCATCTCCATCGATACGCTTGCATCGAGGATGCGGGAGCTGATGGATACGGAGGGGCAGCAGGTGGAAGAAAAGGCCCTGCGCTATATCGCAAAGGCAGCGGACGGTTCCATGCGTGACGCGCTGAGCCTGCTGGATCAGTGCATTGCTTTCCATTATGGGAAGGAACTCACCTATGATGATGCGTTGGATGTGTTGGGAGCGGTGGATACAGAAGTGTTCGGCAGGCTGCTGCGAGCGGTTCTGGCCCGCAATGTGGCGGAATGTATTTCCATCCTTGAGGAGATCATCATGCAGGGCCGGGAACTTGGGCAGTTTGTGTCTGATTTTACCTGGTATCTGCGCAACCTTCTGCTCATCAAAACGTCCGACGCAGCAGCGGTGGAGGATGTGATCGATGTCTCCAGCGAAAACATGGCCCGTCTGAAGGAAGAGGCGGATATGGTGGAAGCGGATGCTGTGATGCGTTATATCCGTGAGATGTCGGAATTGTCCGGAAGGCTGCGTTCCTCCGGACAGAAGCGGATTCTGACGGAAATCGCGCTGATCCGGCTGTGCAGGCCGCAGATGGAGACCGAGCAGGACGCGCTGTTGGATCGGATACGCGCCATAGAGCAGATGATGGAGGCGGGTGCTGTCGTTATGCCCGCTGCATCGCCCCAGGGAGGGAGCGTGTCTGCGGATTCGGCGTCCGCCAATACGGCTCGCCGGACGCAGGAAGCAAAGCGTGAGCTGGCCAAGGCAGTTCCGGAAGATGTGGCCAAGATCGTGGAGAACTGGCCGGGTCTGGTGGGAAGGACTGCCATGCCGATGAAGCTGTATCTGAAGAAAGCCAGGCTCAGCCTTGGAGGGGATAACCAGCTGGTAGTGGTGGTGGAGGACGGCTTGGCGTCCGATTATTTTCTGAAGCAGGAGGGGAATAAGGAAGAGCTGGAAAAGCTGCTTTCCGAGTTCTCGCAGAAGGCTGTGGAAGTGAATATTCAGGTTTGCAGAGACGAGAGAGATTTTGACGCCAATCATGTGGATCTGGCGCAGATCATCCATATGGAAATAGAAGAAGAATAGGAATTGAGATAAGGAAAGAGCGCACAAAGCGCAAAGGAGGACGAAACCATGGCAAAAAGAGGCGGATTTCCCGGCGGCATGCCCGGCAACATGAATAACCTGATGAAGCAGGCGCAGAGAATGCAACGCCAGATGGAAGAGAGCCAGAAGGAACTGGAGACAAAGGAGTTTACGGCCAAGGCCGGAGGCGGAGCCGTTGAGGTTACCGTTACTGGCAAAAAAGAGGTGACGAAGGTGAAGCTGTCGGAAGAGGTGGTGGATCCGGAAGATATCGAGATGCTGGAGGATCTGATCGTGGCAGCTACGAATGAGGCGCTGCGCATGGCGGATGAGGCCAGCGCGGAAGTGATGAATAAGATGGCCGGCGGCCTGGGCGGAGGGTTCCCGTTCTGATGGATCTCTACAGCGGATATATCAACAGACTGATCGAAGAGCTTTCGGCCCTGCCCGGAATTGGGAATAAATCAGCTCAAAGGCTGGCTTTTCATATCATCAATCTTCCGAAAGCCAAGGTGGACAGGCTGGCCCACAGCATGACGGATGCGAAGGAGCATGTGCGCTACTGTGAGGAGTGTTTTACCCTGACGGATTCGCAGCGGTGTCCCATCTGTTCCAATGAGCGCCGGGATCATTCCGTCATCATGGTGGTAGAAAATACCAGAGACCTGGCGGCCTACGAGAAAACGGGAAAGTATGAAGGCGTCTATCATGTGCTGCACGGAGCGATTTCCCCCATGCTGGGCATCGGCCCGAATGACATTAAATTAAAAGAGCTGATGCACCGTCTGAAGGGAGATGTGAAGGAAGTCATCATCGCTACGAACTCCAGCCTGGAGGGAGAGACCACCGCCATGTATATCGGCAAGCTGATTAAGCCTACGGGAATTCGGGTAACAAGAATTGCCAGTGGTGTGCCAGTGGGCGGAGATCTGGAATATATCGATGAGGTGACGCTTCTGCGCGCGCTTGAGGGAAGAGTGGAGATGTAGTTTTATACGGTTCTGCCCACAGAATGTGTGGTTATGAGCGCAAAAGCGCTTTGAAATGGAGGTAAATCATGGAAAAAAGAAGGTTTGGAACGACAAAGGATGGGAAAGAGGTATTTCTTTATACCTTAGCAAATGCAAAGGGAATGAAGGCACAGGTGATGAATTACGGTGCCATTCTGGTGAGCCTGGAAGTGCCGGATAAGAATGGTGAATGCGCGGATGTGGTGATGGGGTACGATACGTTGCCGGAATATTTTGAAAACGGGGGATTTTTCGGTGCAGTGATCGGACCGAGCGCCAACCGGATTGCAAATGCGCGCTTTACGGTGAACGGGGTGGAATATCAGCTGGATGTGAATGACGGACCGAATAATCTTCACAGCCATAAGGAACTGGGAAGCCATAAACGCGTGTGGGATGTACAGGAAGGGGAGAATTCCGTAACCTTCAGCCTGAAGATGGCTGATGGGGATATGGGATTCCCGGGCAATAAGAAACTGCAGATCACCTATACGCTGACGGATGATAATGAACTGAAGCTGGAGTATGCAGGATGGAGCGATAAGGATACGGTTTTCAACATGACAAACCATACCTATTTCAATCTGGATGGGCATGATGCGGGAAACATTGCGGATCATGTGATGACACTGTACGCGGAAGCATTTACGGAAATTCGCCCCGGAGCGATCCCCACCGGCAAGCTGGTTCCTGTGGAAGGAACGCCGATGGATTTCCGTACGCCCAAACGGATCGGGCAGGATATTGATAAGGAGTGGGAACAGCTGCTCATGGTGGGCGGATATGACCATAACTGGTGCCTGGACGGCTATGATGGAAGCGTCCGTCTGGTAGCCTGTGCACAGAATCCTTCCGGAAGCAGAGTGATGAAGGTATATACGGATCTGCCCGGCGTACAGTTCTATACCGCAAACGGGCTGGGAGAGCAGACGGGTAAGGGCGGCGCTAACTACGGAAGGCGCGGTGCTTTCTGCCTGGAGACGCAGTACTATCCGGATACCGTAAATGAGCCTGATTTCCCTTCCGCTATTTTCGGACCGGATAAAGAATACCATACCACGACGATTTTCCGGTTTGAATAGTCGGAAAGAACTGGAGTGTTTTATACCGCTGCTGACAGTGCAGCTGCATGAATACGGGGGCGCAGATTCATCGCGGCGGCCGTCCGGCATTTTTCCTTTTTTTCTGTAAGGAAGAAAGGGAGTAACATGCCGAACGGACGCTGCGATGGAGGCGGCCCCGTTTTTTGTCGTAAAAAAAGCCGCCTTCGCCGCAGAATGCGTCAAAATGAGCATTCTCACTCTGCTATATTGAAAGAAAAAAAGGCGGTGTGGACATGCAGATTCCGAAGAACGTGATACAGACAGGAGAAACGGATCTTGATCATAAAATATACATAGAAGATTATGTACATACCCTGTTTATGCAGTATAAGGATAAAGAGGCGGATTTCTGCCTTTACGGAAGAAAAGAGACGGAAGGGGAGACTTCCTATTATTTCCTGTATGGAGCGGCCGTTGAGGAAGCGGGATGGGAAATCATGGAAAATCGCTATTTTCCCGGGCAGCAACGGGTGGGGGAAGCTACGTTCTCGGGAAAAGAAAAATGGCTTTTTTTTGAAGATGGCTATGCCAGTCCCCTGGATGGATATTTTATTTTCTATGAACAGAATGAGGACATGCAGTCCTATCTGATTGCCATGCATCAGAACCGCCCCGGGGAAAAAACGGTGGAGATCCGCCCGCGCGCAGCGAGAAGAACGGAAGAGCGTGCGCAGGACGAAAACGTATCAGATATGGAGAAAGAACCTCGCCGTATCAGACGCAGCCCCATGGTCTATGATTTGAAACAGGATGGAACGGATGGAGAGGAGCCAAGGAGGGAATCAAGGCAGGAATGGCAGACATCGGAAAAGGCGCTTCATGCAGCCGGAATCCATCAGAGGCACAATAGGAGAGAGCGGCCGGAAAGAACCGGTTCAGGCAGGAAAGGACAGGCCGCCCCTTTCCCGGGCAGAATGGCGGGAGCGGCGGTTCTTCTCGTTCTGTGCGCGATCGGAATCACGACGCTGGGCGGTTATCAGGATATGGAGGAGGTCGGCAACTTCTTCGCAGAGGCGGTGAGGGAACTGGACGGCGGGGAAACGGAAGAAGCCGGACTCGTGGTGGAAGAAATACAGGCGGGAGAAGAGAATCAAATGGCAGGTGCCGATCAGGCAGAGATGACACCCTACCCGGCAGAGACGGCACCCGATCAGGAGGGGACAGTGCCTGTCCTGGCCATGGAGGCGGGAATGCAGGAAGCGGCGCTGGGACCTGAAACGCCAGAAGGAGACGGGGCGGCTGCGGGCCAGAGTTCAGAAAACCTGCAGGCGGAAAGCATAGCAGAACAGGCAGATACAGGCACCATACAGGCCGCAGAAACGCAGGCCGCCGGCATGCAGGAAGAAACAGACCAGGCCGCGGCAGCCCAGGAAGGAACAACCCAAAGAGCTTCGGAACAGGAGAGCGCATCCGGGGAAGCAGAGCAGCAGACCGGGGATGCAGCGGAAGAGAGCGCAAACGCCGGAAAAGAGGCCCCAGCGGACACATCTCCTGTTTCCATGACGAGTTATGTGGTACAGAGCGGAGACAGCCTGGCAGCCATATGCCGCCGGCAATATGGCAACATTGACAGAATGGACGAGATTGTGGCCCTGAATGGAATCACAGATCCCAACCACCTCATCCCCGGCCAAAAAATTATTCTGCCAAATTAGAAATGTATGGTATAATGTCGTCAGACATTATACCGGCCCGGAGCGAAGCGGAGTGGCCATC
>USKC01000008.1 GCA_900555195.1 uncultured Lachnospiraceae bacterium | reverse complement strand
GCACGATGAAGTTTCCGTCTCCCTTTTTTATGTCCTCCCGGGTGAAGGGGTCCAGGTTTGTCAGGGGCACGCGGCCCTTCCTTCCCAGCAGATCTTTGTAAACAATGCAGTCAGAAAGCAGGAGCAGGCCGCTTTTTCCGCTGCCCAGTATCGTGGTGTCCAACAGAACCAGCACCCGTCCGGCGTCTTCGCCTCCGCCGTAGGAACGCAGGGCGTTGCGCAGCCTTTTTTCCGGAATGCCTGTGACAGACGTAAACAGACCGGCCGGCCTGTAGGTTTCCATCCATCCGCACACCAGGGCTTCAGGCCCGCCGTCCTGATGAGGCGCGGCGGAAACAGGCCCGGCCGGGGGAGTTGTCCCGCTGCCCCAGCCCGGGCCAAACAGCTGAACCACCATCTGATCGTCACAGCTGCCCTGGAAGGCATCGATTACATCCAGCAGGCTGGCAGCATAGCCCAGCCGTCCTTCAGAGGGGGCCCAGTGCGGATCCGCCTGGACGGCCTGCAATTGCTGCCGGTACTCCGCCACGGTACAGCCTGAGATACGCTTGAAGAGCCGGCACAGATAGGCCGCATCCTGAGTGTCGGAGCGGCGCGGGCCCAACTGCCGTTCCAGAATGGCGCGCACAGGCTCCATCTCTGCGCCGATCCGCTCCAGAACTGCCCAGTCATCGGACATGGCCAGCATTGTTTGCACATGCAGTTCCATGGCGCGCACAATGGCCCATACGCCGCTGTCTTCACCGCTGAACCGTGCGCACAGGGCCAGGGCCTGACCGAGAGCTTCCAGCATGGCTTGTGCATCTCCCATCTGGCCGTATGCGTTGCAGGCCTCGCAGCGCCAACGGAATGCCTCCAGGCTGTCAGGACCGTACACCCTGGCAGCCAGGGCCTGTCCATCCTCCAACAGCATCCGTACGGCGTCTTGGTCTTCGGGGGAGAAGTTTTGCGCGTTCAGACGTCGGCCCAGTTCCTCCAGCAGCTCGTTCAGACGCCCGGCGCCAGCACCAGCGCCGGAAGCGGGAGCCTCAGGAGCCTGCGCGCCGGAAGATGCCGCATCGGCGGGAGGGGGAGCGGCTTCGCCCCGTTCGTGCCAGAGGGCTGCCTGTTCGGGCCACTCCATGTAATCATAGGCCTGGGCCAGTCGCCGCGCCGTGGCGGCGGCCAGAAAGATGTCGTTCTCATCCAGCTGCTGCTGCCACAGTCTTGGAGCGATTTCGGCGAAAGCGGCGCTGTTGCAGCGCGCCTGCGTCACAAAGAAATATTGTATGGACACTGTATGCCGGCAGCTGCGGGCTGCGGAACCCTCCTGGCGGCACAAGGCTTCCAGGGCACCGCGAAGGATCTGCTCACCCCGCTGCGGTTTCCCGGCATAGTAAAGGCCGATACCGTCAAAACCGTCCAGCAGCAGTTCCAGTACGCCGCCAGGGGCTTCCTTTCGGGCAAAACGACGGATGGGCGCCAGAATGGAAAAATAGGTATCCAGCTCCAGACGCCGGCGCATCCGATCCAGCGCTTCTTCCAGAGATTCCAGCAGCCAGTCGATGCAGGCCTCCTCGTTTTCAAGACCCCGAAGGGCCATTTCCACGGAACGGGCCGTAGGGGCCTCCGGTATGGAAATGGGAACCTTCGTAGGCGCGGCGGCAGCCAGGTTTGCCGCGCCTGCATTCCCGGCAGCGGCAGCCGTTTCTTCTGCGCTGGGCAGGGCGGCCAGGGTTCTTCCCAAGGAAGCCGGGCAATTGGCGCGAAGCACTTCAGCTACCTGGCGCATCATCGTGCAGAGTTCGCCGTCCTCCGTTTGAATAAAAGAAAAGCCGCATAATTTGTCGTAAAGGGTGGGAGAGAGGGATACGCCGGCCAGCCGCGCGGCCTCTGCAGCCTGGGGATGCGTCCATCTGCCCAGATGGGCCAGCAGATAGCAGGCGTTTTTCTCATCGTCGGACATATACCGCACTACCCGTTCATGCAGAGCGGCGGGGGGAATTGCGCCGGAAACGGAGCCCTGGATATGGTACTGCTCCACATATAGATCCAGGCTTACAGGCAGCCCGCCGCTGAGGGAAAAGATCTGTTCCCGGCTCGCCTGGTCCGCCACGCCGGCGGCGCGCAAAAATTCGTCGGCATCCTGGCGGGCCAGAGTGCCCAGCAGGTATTGGTGCAGCACGCCGTCCCATGTGCCTGGGCCGTCCAGGACGGGCCATTTCAGTTTTTCTCGGCCGCCCAGCACCCACAGTACCCCGGGCAGGCGGGGGATCAGCCCATCTTTTCCGCGCAGCCACCAGTCGTTTTGCAGAGGATCCCCCACGCTGGCGAATTCATCCACCAGCTTTTCATAAGTATCCAGGAAGATCACGAAAGGCTCACGTTCTGCCTGCAGATTTTCCCGCAGATCAGCGGCAAAATAGGCGGGCAGCTGGCTGCGCAGCAGGCGGATATCGGTGGTTTCCAGCCTGCGCAGAAGCTGTTTCCTGTTGGAAAACAGATTGCGGGCCACGGCGACGCCCTCGTCCACCAGCTTTAAAATGCCGGTGACCATGCTGGTTCCCGGGACCATGCTGGCGGCGTCGCATAAAAAGGTGAGCAGCGGGCTGTTCCCTACCAGGCTTTGCACCTCTCCGATGTCGGCGTCTTCCCCAATACGGCATAGAAAGGTATAACAGGCCACATCGAACAGAGGAAAGGAAAAACCATAGGCATCGGCCAGCTTGCGTTTGAGCAGGTTCAGTATCCGGTAGGGCTCGCGGCGCTCAACGAAATCAAAATCCAGCACCACGCTTTTGGCCCCGGGACAGCGCTGGGCCAGTTCCTTCGTCAGCTGGGCGTGCAGACTGCTCTTGCCGATGCCGCCCACACCGTAGTAATGCAGCACGAGCGGTTCCGAACGGCCCTTTTTGGCATCGGCAAACTGCTGCCAGAAGATCTGCCTGGGCTCTATGCGATCCACGAACAGCCGCTCGGCCCTTTGCTCTTTAAAATCATCCAGAATAAATTTCATGAAACAACCTCCCCCCTGATCAGAGACACAGATATACTGGCCCTTTTTCCTCACCTGGGATGCCTTTTGCTTCTGGCCCTTAAGCGCCGAAAGAAAGCCCTGGCAGACCCTGGAGAAAATTCTTTTTCTCAGAATATCATGTAACTAAATACCCGTCAATCACAGTTGCTGTCCGGCTCTGGGGCATGCTGTTTCGCCCCGGCGCCAAGCAGGCATGTAGCCCCCGCGCCAAGCAGGTACGAATTGACCGGAGTATATGGATAGAGGTATAATGATTGCGGGTGTTTATGCGCGTTGCAGGCGATCCGGAGCAGACGTTCCCTTGGGGGAGGATATCCGATATTTCGTGCCCGGCCCTTGGCAGGCGGACAGATGCGATGCCGTAAACGGCCGCAAAAACAGGAAGCATTTTAAGAGGAGGATGGAGATGAAAAAATGCGTATTGCTGGCAGCGGGAATGGTGGCTGCGGCGCTGCTTGCCGGAGGCTGCGGGAACGCAGGTGAGAAGGAAAGCGCGGCGGTTCAGATGGATTCCAGGGAGGAAAGCACAGCGGTTCAGATGGATTCCGGGGAGGAAAGCACAGCGGTTCAGGGGGATTCTGCGCCGGAATCCGTGCGGGAAACACAGGAGTTTTCGGAAGAGGACGGGGCGGAAGGCGAAAGGATGGCTGGGCCTTCAGAGGGCGAAGGAAGCGCAATCGCGCCGGCGGCCACACGGCAGGAGGCGCTGGATCTGCATGACAAGGCCTTTGCCGAGCATGATTTTGCGTACCTGCTGGCTTCATGCATTGAGCCGTACGGGCAGGAATATGTGGATTTTCTGCTGGCAAACGGCCTGCTGTCTGAAGAAGAATACTGGTCGTCTTATGATAATTCCCAGGGGATGTATTATGAAATCGGCGTTTTTGAAAGCTATTCCTCTGAGATTACCGGGGAAGAGCAGATAGCCGATACGGGGGCCATTGAGGAAGAACTGCTTCAGGCCTACGGTTATTCGTGCACAGTTCAGGATGCTTACGAGGTGACCTATAATCAGACGGCTTCAGGGACGGAAGGAACTGCAGTAAATGAAGGGTATCGTGTACAGATGATTCAGGTGGACGGCAGCTGGTATATTTCAAAGATGCTGTAACAGCCGGGCTGCGAAATGGAATGAGGAGGACGAGAGAAGGGAAATGAGAAGAGCGAAAAAAGAATTCACAGCGCTTCTTCTGTGCCTTGCGCTGGCTGCATCCTGTATGGGCTGCGGGGGAGGCAGAAAGGAAGAGGCCAGAGAGGTCTGCGAGGATTTTTTTGATGCATATGTATCCTGTGACGGCGAGGAACTGGCAGAAAAGATGGAAGGGCTGGAGGAATCCGTTCCTTTCGGCGGACTGCAGCAGCAGATGGCAGAAAGCATGGAATTTGAAACGAAAAAGGTAAAAAGCGAAGGGGATACCATGCTGGTATCCGCCGTTATCACTTCAGTCGACCTTCGCAGGGTGCTGGAATCCCTGCCGGAGACGGTGGACAGCATAGAGGCGGCGAAAGAGGCGCTGGCCGAAGCGTTTGCCGAAAGAGACGTTCCTCTGCGGGAATTTGAGGTGGATGTGGTTCTGGTGCAGGAGGATGACGAATGGGTGGTACAGATGACGCCGGGGCTGGCGGATGCGCTGCTTGGCGGTTATTATTCCATGATAGAAGAACTGGCGGAGGAGGCGGATTTATGAAATGGATCAGACGGGCGGCAGCTTTCCTGCTGACCGCGGCGCTTATGATTTCCCAGGCGGGCCTGTGCGTTTCGGCGAAGGAAAACGGGACGGAGCAGGGAGGGGAAGAACCGGAACTGCTGGTGGGAGAACTTTGTGTATACACGCAGGAACAGGGACAGCGCAAGGTAAACGCGGCCCTGTATGATGAAGCGGTGATCCTGGTTACCCCACAGACCGCTGCCAGTCTGACCGGAGCGCAGCTGGCGGAAACGGGAGACGGGGTCTATGAATTCCGCCGCGACGGCTATGCGGTATCTGTGAATGTGAAGACCGGGAAAATTTTCATCCGGATGTATCTGAACGATACGGAAAGCGTCAGGCTGTATCAGGGAGAGGGGTTCAGCCTGCTGGAAAAGCAGATGGTTTCGTTCGGCGACAAGGAGACGGTCACGATTCCCCTGGAGCAGATGCTCTATCTTCTGAACGCGCAGTGGTCCTGTGCGGACGACTGCGTATTCATCTATTCCCCGCCGGAGACGCTCTGGAATGTGGCGGCTGATTTCGAGGAAATGTATCAGTCCCTTCCTTCATCTGCCGTAATCCTTGGGGATACGGCGGGGAAAAAGTGGGGAAACGCTTTTAAATACGGGCTGCTCGCCTTTGCGGACGAGGTCGCGCCGGAGTATCTGATTCCCATCGTCGGGGACGATTACTGGAGCGAGAAGAAGATGGAAGAGGCCCTGCTCACCCTGGCGCTTCCCTGTGAAAATATCATGGGCAGCCTGCAGGCGCAGGCTCAGGATGCTTCAGGAGAGTTTGTCAGCGATATCGGCGGCATGGTCAATGATATTTCCACGCTGGGCGGCGGGGCCGTTTCGGTGGCGGATAAGCTGACCGAGTCTGTCACCGCCTGGTCAGAGGTCAAGATACCGGAGGGAATCTCCAGAACCTTTTCCGCCGCCGGCTTTGCAGGGAACATGGCCAAGGCCATTGCCACGGCAGGGCGCTTCCAAAGCTGGGGAGAGAGCTATGTGGCGCAGCTTCGTTATCTGGCTGATGTTCAGAACGGAGATTACGCCGAATACTGTAAGGATCTGAATAAAGTAGCCGGTTCCCTTGCCAGCGAATACGGGAATTATCCGGAAAATGTGGTGAAGGAAAGCCTGGAAACCATGCTGTCCGGCCTCGGCGGCGCGTTGCTGGATATGACCCCGGCAGGGGCGGTATTTTCCTCTTACAATCTGGCGCACACGTTTGTGGAAGCTTACATGCCGGCGGCGAAAACCGCCCAGGAGGCCGGGGACAACGCTTCCGCCGCCATGCGCCTGAACGATCTGGCTGTTCTGATGAAGGCGCAGTATGGGGACGTATTGTCCCGCACCGCCCAGATGGGAAGCTTTGGCAGCACAGAGGATCTGGAGCAGCTTCGCTTTGTCGGTTCCCTGATGATGGGAGCGGCCGCCCACAGCCATGATTCCCTCTATTCCGCCTGGAGCAATATGTACCTGGCCGGACATTCCGGCGCGGGGGAGGATGAGATCCGCCAAAATGCCGGAGAGAACATTACCATGGACGAACTGGCCGGAAAACTGGTGTACAACCAGACCTGCCTTACCCGGTTTGAAGAAACGCAGCAGTATGATCCCAGCCTGCTGCTGTACGGGGATATGAGCAATCTGTACAGCACCACGGCGGGGGCTTACCGGGAGCAGATCCCGCCGGAATATGTGAAGCCCAAAGTGGACGCGGAGAATAACGGCGGAAACGTGGTGCGCTATATGGGCGAACTCTATTACTGGAAATATAATTCGGGAAGCCTGGAGTCTACGGGAACCTTCGCCTACTATCCGTATATACAGACGGAAAATCAGCTGATCTGCCGTCATGCGGACGGAAGCGAGGATGTGCTCCTGAACGCGAACGGAAACGGTCCGATTTTCATCGTAGGAGAGCGTATCTATCTGAGCGAGAACGGGGGCAATCTCTATTCCGTAAACCTGGAGGGCGGCGACCGGGTGAACCATGGCAGCTTTGAACCGTGGCTGGCAGATGAGGCCGCGGATACGCTGATCGGCGTCTATACGGGCAGCGGCGTATGCCTTTTAAGCGCAGCGGACCATTCCATCAGGAGCATCGATCAGGAGGGAGAGCATTTCCTGGGAGCGAGGGAAGGCTATTGCTACTATAGTTCTGTGGATGGGGAAGGAACTCCCGTCGCGACTTTGTGGAGAGTCTCTGCAGACGGAAGCGAGGTGACGCAGTTAAGCCAGGTAACCGGGGCTGAGGAATGGTCGGTTATGTCCATGAATATCATGCAGATCATAAAAGCAGGAAATCTGCTCTATTATTCCTACGGCGCTTATGGCGGAACAGGAGGTTTCTTCCAGGGCGGAGGGATCAACTGCGTGGATCTGGATCAAATGACGACCGAGGTATGTGTCCCGTATGGGGAGCTTAACGCGGAGGAATTCCAGCTGATCGAAAACGGGAACGAAACGATGCTCTATTATGTGGGAACGGATGACTCTATCGGCTCCTATATCGGCTTCTGGGACGATTATCCCTATACGAAATGTCATGTAAAGACGCAGAAAGCGGGAGAAGAGGGATGGACGGCTGCGCAGCAGGTTGAGAATGCCTACCTCAGCAGGCCGGGCTCCTATATCTGTGTGGACGGCGAGATCCGGCGGTATAATGAAGAACTGATGAGTTACCAGACGCTTATTCCGAGGGAGGCAGGGTTTGATTTCCTGGATCAGCCGGATGGGACGGAAGCGGAGCTGACGCTGATTTCCACTCTGGATATCGTCGGGGAGGATCTGTTCTTCACCGTGGAGCAGAGCGCACAAAGCGGCGAGAATTTCGGCTGGCGGCCCGTCTACAACAGGGAACGGTCGACATTCTATACCATGAAAATCGGGGAGGCGCAGCCGGCAGAACTGTACTCGTATTGATAGGCGGATCGGCCCGGCGCAGATCAGAATATGGCCTAAAGACAGCCGGAAAAGTTGTGCAATATTCCTATTTTTTAAATCTTGGATTTGTTTTATAATGACAGGGCGGTATGTCGAAAAAAGGAAGGATTTTCACATATCGGATATGCAGTTTGCGATAAATGCGAGGAGGGCAGATGGGATGATGGCACAAGTATTGGCTGTAATTATTTTTGTGGCGATGTTTCTTCTGATCGTTTCGGAGAAGATTGAGCGTCACATTGTATCTTTGGTGTGCGGCCTGTTAATGATGGTTCTGGTGTTTGGGCTTTGTATGCACAGCCCTGCGGCGATTTGGGAGACTTTAAGCCTCCAGAAGTTCCTGACGGTGAATTTCTGGTATGAGGCCGGAGAAGCGGCAGGAGCCTCGGCGGGCATTAACTGGGAAACGATCCTTTTCATAGCGGGCATGATGCTGATGGTGGAAGGAATGGGAAAGGCCGGGTTCTTCAGGTGGCTTTGCCTGTGGCTGGCCAAGGCGGTAAAGTATAAGACAGTGCCGCTGTTTATCGCTTTTATGGTGATGTCCAGCTTCCTTGCGATGTTCATTGACAGCATCACGGTCATTCTTTTCCTGGCTGCGGCGACGGTGGAACTGGCGCGTCTGCTGCGCTTTAACCCGGTGCCGATGATCATTTCCGAGATTTTCTGCGCGAATCTGGGCGGCTCCGCGACCATGTGCGGTGATCCGCCGAATATCATCATCGGAACGTCTCTGGGATATTCTTTTGCTGACTTTATTACCAATACAGGCGTGATTGCTGCCATTTCCCTTGTGGTGGTGATTTTCTATTTCTTTTTCTGCTTCAGAAAAGAACTGGCTGGAAGCGGTGCGGGAAGCGGACAGATTTCTTATCCGGATCCCAAAGATGCGATTGAGAATAAGAAGGATTTTGCGATCAGCAGCATCATTTTTGCCTGCGCGGTGGTACTTCTGGTATCCCATGCGCAGACCGGGCTGACGGTTGCTACGATCGGCGTTTTCATCGGTATTGTGACGCTGATCGCGGCCGGAAAAGATGCGGGCACGCTGTTAAAAAAGGTGGATTATAAAACGCTGCTGTTCTTTATCGGCCTGTTCATGGTTGTAGGCGGACTGGAACAGACGGGCATTCTGGAAATCATCGCGAACTTTATCGCAAGGGTCAGCGGGGATAACGCGATGCTGATGGTGGCGATCGTGCTTTGGATTTCTGCGATTGCCAGCGCCTTTGTGGATAACATTCCTTTTGCGGCGACGATGATTCCTGTAATTGAAAGCTTGTCGGCGACGCAGGGAGTGGATCTGTCCGTACTGGCCTGGTCGCTGTCCATGGGAACCGATATCGGCGGAAGCGCTACGCCGATCGGTGCCTCCGCCAATGTTGTGGGCATTTCCGTGGCGGCCAAGGAAGGACATGTGATCGGCTGGGGAAAATACTGCAAATATGCGGCCCCGGCTACGGTACTGGTGGTTCTTATTTCTATGCTGTGCATCTATGCCAGATATTTTTAAGGGGAGGGATGATGGATGGAGAAGCAACTAATTATCTCTATTGGGCGTGAATTTGGAAGCGGGGGGCATGTGATAGCAGAAGCGCTCGCGAGAAAGTTCGCGCTCCCGCTGTACGACAACAACCTGTTGGATCAGATTGCGGAGGAAAAAAATGTGGGGCAGGAACAGCTGAGAAAGTATGACGAGCGCCCCAGAAACAAGCTTTTCTCCAGAACGGTGAGGGGCTATTCCAATTCCATGCAGGAGAATGTGGCGAACATGCAGTTTGATTTCCTGAAAAGGAAAGCTGCTTCCGGAGAGTCCTTTGTTGTTGTGGGACGCTGTGCGGAAACCGTGCTGAAAGGGTACGATGGGCTTATCTCCATCTTCGTTCTGGGGGATAAGGATGCGAAGCTGAAGAGAATTAAGAAGCTCTACCGGCTTTCAGAGGAAGATGCCAGACATCTGATTGACCGGGAGGACTGGCAGAGAAAATCTTACCATAATTATTACTGTAAGTGTAAATGGGGAGATTCCAGGAATTATGATTTGTCAATCAACAGCAGCAGGCTTGGAATTGAACGAACGGTGGACATGCTGGAAACCTATATCAGAGCAAGAATAGAGACAGAAGAATAAAGATTGAACCATCAGAGAGCCTCCGCCTTCGGGCGGAGGCTTTTTTGGATGGCTGTGCAGTAAATGTCCCTTTTTGACGAAGGGTGAATATATTAAAAGAAAAAAGGAAGAATCATGCTGCAGGCTATCATCCTTTGCATGGCGCTCTGCATGGACGCGTTTGTGGCAAGCGTTGCATATGGGGCGGCTCGCATCCGTATTGGCTGGAAAGGAATGGCGCTCATGAGCGGCGTGGGAAGCGCTTGCCTTGGGGCCGCTCTAGGTTTTGGTATGGTGATTATGGAATGGCTCCCGCGCGGCCTGACACAGGCGGTTTGCTTTGTGAGCCTGTTTTTTCTGGGCCTGATACGATTGTCGGATTCAGCGGTAAAGGCATATATTAACCGGCATGCGCATCTGTGCAGAAATATCCATTTCTCTTTTTCCAGCCTGCGTTTTATTTTGACCATTTATGCAGATCCTTCTGCGGCGGATCGGGATCGGAACCGTGTGCTGTCCGCCAGGGAAGCGCTTTTTCTGGGCCTTGCGATGTCCATTGACAGTCTGGCGGCCGGAACCTTTGCCGCCTTTATGGAGATACCGGTTTTTTTCACCCTGCTCACAGCATTCGCAATGGATCTGGCCGCTATGTGCTGCGGCCAGGCAGTCGGGAAAAAACTTGCAGGCCGCCTGAAATGGGATCTTTCCTGGCTGAGCGGCCTGCTTTTTCTACTGCTTGCCGGGATGCGGTTTATATAAAAGCCGGGAAAGAAAATCCGCCCTTTTGTTTCCTGCAAGCCCTCGTATGTTCCCGGCGCCCGTTTCCCGCATGCTCGGGGCGTTGTTTGACGCCCGGAAGGGCGGATTTTCGTAATTTAATTGTTGAAGCATTTCAAAGAGTGTATTATACTGTGAATATGTGCGAAAAAAGTGTTCTGGCTGCAAAACTTGGGAAAACAGGGGACGTTGCCTGCCAAAGTTCACGATAATTTCACATAAATCAGGTATAATTCCTGTGGAGAAATGCAAGGAGGGTAACTTAGATGTCTAAGGAAAAACAGACAGAAGAGAAGACGGACAAGATCGTAACAAGATACGATCGAAGAATGGAAAAAAGGAGAATAGAGGAGGAAAAAGAGCGCAGATCCTGGAAGCGCTTTAAAATAATCAGCCTGCTTATCGTGGTGGTGATCGCAGCAGCGATTGTGATTTCCCTTGGCACATCCGCGTACAGAAAATATGCGGCCATTAATAATACCTATGTGAGAATAGGGGATCACGATGTGACTCGTGTGGAGTATGATTACTACTATTATAACTCCATGACCAGCTATTTGAATATGTATGGTTCTTATGTGTCCATGCTTGGCCTGGACGTATCTCTTCCTATGGATCAGCAGTCCTACATGGGAAGCGAGGATCTGACCTGGAAGGATTTCTTTGACCAGCTTGCTGTCACGCAGCTCCAGCAGGTGAAGGCCCTGGTGGATGAGGCAGAGGCGGAAGGCTTTACCTATGATGATTCGGAAGACATGGCCCAGTTTGAGACTGACTTTGCGGCAGAGGCAGAATCCGCTTCTCAGTCCGTGGGACAGTTCTATGCCACCGCATATGGAGAATATGCAACGGAATCCAGGGTTAGGCCCTATATCCGTGAAAACATGCTGGCCACCGCTTACTATGATCATCTGATAGAACAGAACAGGCCTTCTGATGAAGAAGTGCAGGCTTATTATGAAGAGAACAAAAACGGTTATGATACGGTAACCTATAGAAGTTTCTATTTTGAAGCCGAGACGGAAGAAGAGACGACTGAAGAGGGCACGGAGGCGGTGACGGAAGAAACCACCGCAGACAGCACGGAGACGGCGGCAGAAGAGACGACCATAGACAGCACGGAAACAGCGGTGGAAGAGACGGCCGCAGAGAGCACAGAAGCAGCTGCAGAGGAGACGACCGCAGAGAGCACGGAGGCAGCTGCAGAAGATGAGACCACAGAGGATACGACGGACGCGGAATTGGAAGCTGCGATGGCAGAACTGTCTGTGAAGGCTGAGGAAATGGTGGAGAGACGCCGTGCAGGTGAAGACTTTGAAGATCTTTGTGTGGAATATGCGAGCGAAGACAGGAAAGAGAACTATGGCGGAGAAGAAGACGGCAGCCTGATGGAAGAGGTGAGCTACTCCGGCACGCCGATGGTTGCTTCCGACTGGCTGTTTGACGAGTCCCGCAAAGAAGGGGATATCTCCATTTTTGAGGATACAAACAGATATTATGTTGTGGAATTCATCTCCAGGCAGAATGATGAGGAAACCACGAATGAATCCATTTCCACATTGCTGGCAGAGCAGACTGTGGGCGAGTACATCGCGGAAGTGGGCCTGCAGTATGAGGTGACAGATGTGGCCGGAGAACTGCATTATCTGACGGTGGAGACGGAAACCGAAACGGCTACGGAAGGCGAGACGGGCACAGCGGAGACGGAGAGCGAGACCGATACAGCAGAAGCAGAAACGGAAGCTGCAACGGAGACGGCAACCGCTCAGGCAGAGACGGAAACGGCTGAGACCGCAAGCGTAGGAACGGAAACTGCAGAAAACGAAACTGCAGAAACCGGAAGCGCGGCTGCGGAGACGACGGAGAGCGTTTCAACAGAGGCGGAAGAATAGAATAATCTATGAAAGAAAAAGCCGTGTATGGCAGAGGAAGATTCTGCTGTACACGGCTTTTTTTGTGTGCGTGTTTTTGCGTTGTTTTTTCTTTACCCTAGAGGCCTGTTTGTGCTATATTGCTATGCAGAAGGGACGCGGAAAAGCGCGCAGATGGGAGGAAAAGATGGAGGGGTTTGATGCTGTATTTGAAAATCCCCCGGAGGATTACCGGGAAGAAGCAGCCTCTGCCCGTGATTTATCAGGGAGAACATACGCTGTTTGAAAGAAACTGGCATATGCATGACAGTCTGCTGCTCTATGTAACTTTGGAAGAGGGGAAGGAGGAAGCGGATGAAGTCCCTGAATCCGGAGCGGAATGGAGGCAGTTTCCTGTGCAGCTGGGAAAGGTGCCGACCAAGCCCCAGGAACCCAATGCATTGCTTTTGGATATGGCGGAATATGCGTTGGACGAGGAAGCATACAGACCGGCGGAAGAACTTCTTAGATGTGATAATGTATGCAGAAGAGCCCTGGGTATGCCGGAACGGAAGAAAAAGGTGGTACAGCCCTATCTGCTGGAGGAGAAACGGCCTGAACACAGGCTGCGGCTTCGTTTTGAAATTGACAGCGAGATCCGGGCGGAGGGCCTGAAACTGGCTTTGGAAGACGCCGCGCAGACAGAACTGTTCTGGAACGGGGAAAGGGTGTCTGCGAAACCGGATGGCTGGTATGTGGATGAGGCGATTGAAACCGTACCGCTTCCGCCGCTGCATCCCGGCAGAAATGTGCTGGAGCTGCGCCTGCCGTTCGGGGAGCGAACCAACACGGAATGGTGCTATCTGCTGGGGGATTTCGGCGTTCGTGTGGAAGGCGCGGTAAAGACTGTGACGGCTCCGGTGAGAAATCTTGCGTATGGGGATATTACCTGTCAGGGTTATCCATTCTATACGGGAAATCTGGTTTATCATCATTCGTTTGAACTGGAAGAGGATGGAGAGATTCGGGTGCGCGTTCCAAGGTATGCAGGAGCGCTTGTGGGCGTCAGCCTGGATGGCGGAGAGGAGAAACCGCTCATTACAGCGCCTTATACGGTGCAGTTTTCGGGAGTAAAGCGGGGAAGGCATTGTCTGGAACTGAAGCTGTATGGAACAAGACAGAACGGGTTTGGACAGATACATCATACAAGCGGCGTCTTTTTCTATCAGAGTCCGGATTCCTGGCGCTCCGTGGGGGATCTGTGGAGCTATCCATATCAGCTTCGCCCTGTGGGGATCCTGAAAAGTCCGGAGATCTTTTACAAAAAAGACGGGAAAGGAAAGAAAAACAGATGAAAGAGAGCATTGAGACATATTTTCAGGTGGGAACAATTCTGTGGATGAGTTATCCTCCGGCCATGTACGGCCAGGAATTCGGAGGATATGAAGAAAGCCTGCTGCGGGTTCTGCGGGATGATTTCTTCAGCTGCATTGAACTGACGCAGATTCCGGAAGACGCGATGCGGCGCAGGGTGCGCGATCTGCTGGCACAGTCCCATATGAAGGTCTGCTATGGGGCGCAGCCGCGGCTGTTGACGAACGGCCTCAACCCCAACGATATCGATGAAGAGGGAAGGCTGAAAGCGGAAAAGACGCTGTTGGAAGGAATCGACGAAGCGGCCTATCTGGGCGCGGAAGGGATCGCGTTTCTGGCGGGAAAATGGCAGGAGGAGACCAAGGAGAAAGCATATGAACAGCTGCTGAAAACCACGTTCAGGCTGTGCGAACATGCGCAGAAAAAGGGAATGGCTGTGGAACTGGAGGTGTTCGACTATGACTGCGACAAGAAAGCGCTGATCGGTCCGGCTCCCCTGGCAGCAAGATTTGCCGCTGACGTCCGTACCCGCTATTCCAACTTCGGGCTGCTCGTTGACCTTTCCCATTTTCCGACCACCTATGAGACGAGCCGGTTTGTGATACAGACCCTTCGGCCCTATATCACGCATCTGCATATTGGAAACGCGGTGATGAAGCCCAGAAGCGATGCCTATGGAGACAAACACCCCCGCTTTGGGTACCCGGACAGCGCCAATGATACACCGCAGCTGTTGGAATTTTTCCGGGTGTTAAGAGAGGAAGGATTCTTCAGAAAAGAAGAACCGCTTGCCTTGTCCATGGAGGTAACGCCAAGGCCGGGTGAGGATGCGCAGATCATTGTGGCGAACACCAAGCGGGTGATCCGGCGTGCCTGGGCGCTGCTGGAGGATTAGACGGGCAGGCTGAAGGAAACAGAATGGCTGAAGGAAGCGCAATGGGCTTCCTTCGGCCTGTAGAAGAAGGCGGAAGATACTGCATCCTTTACGTTCTGCGCACCGCATTGTCATAGAACCGAAAATAGTCGGGGCGATGCCGGGACTGTGTATATTCAAACATGACGCCGTCGCTGTTATAAGTATGGCTGGTCACAACGGCGAGGCAATTATAATCGTTCAAATTCAATTCAAGATATTTCTCATCAATTTCAGTTACTTTCTCCACGGTCATCACACGCTTGCTGTTGATGATCGTCATATGGAGCGTTTTTTCCAGATATTCATAAATTGACTGCTCTGCAATTTCCGGCGAAAGCTGGGGCATACTCTCTTTGAGGAAATAGTTATGATTCAGGATCAGCGCCTTGCCGTTCAGATAGTGGACGCGCTGCAGATAGAATAGAGAGGTTCCTTCGGGAAAGCCGGTATTCCGGGCGATTTTCCGGTCGGCCACAAGTTCTGTGAACAGAACGACCCGCGTCCGTCCCTCCTGTCGGTTTCTTGTGGCGGATTCCCGGAAGGACTCGATTCCGCCGATGGTGAAAGACGATTGGGGAACCGGCTGATAGATGTTCCGCACGCCCTTTCCGTGAATGGTCTGCACATATCCGTCCGTCACGAGCCCTGCGATGGCGCGCCGGACGGTGTTGCGGGAACAATGATAGGTGCCTATCAGCTGATTCTCGGAAGGAAGCAGTTCCTGAAATTCATACTCCTGGGCTTCTATTTTATTTTTCAGATCCCGATAGATGCTATCGTATTTTGTATTGGACATATTTATCTCCATTCCGGAGCGCAGAGAAGCTTCGTTTTGCACAGACGGGATGCCGTCAAAGCGGTTTGTGGGGCTCCGGCACAAATTACTGTTAAAACTTGTTTAAACAACTTTTTGATTCCATTATAAAGATTCCAAAAGAAAAGTCAAGCAGGTATTCGGCCTGCCATGATGCGCCTGGAATGGGGGATGCTGTAACCATTTATGGGAGAAGGAATAAATATGGCTTGACTTGTTTAAACAAGTATGTTATAACTTGTTTAAACAAGATGGTGAGACAGTGATGCGATAAAAATCATAAGGAGGAAACGGGGAAATGGCGAAGTATGAACAGGACGTGAAAGCCCTGCTGGATCTGATCGGCGGCAAAGAGAATATCCGTGCGGTCTCCCACTGTATGACGCGGATGCGCTTCGTATTGGCGGATGAGAAGAAGGCGGATACGAAGGGGATCGAGAAGCTGGCGTCGGTAAAGGGAACGTTTACGCAGGCGGGCCAGTATCAGGTCATCATCGGCAATGATGTGGCAGCATTCTACAATGAATTCACCGCCCATGCGGGAGTGGAGGGCGTCAGCAAGGATGCCGCAAAACAGGCGGCCAAGAGCAATCAGAATGTGATCCAGCGGATCATGAGCAACCTGGGAGAGATTTTCGCGCCCATCATTCCGGCGCTGATCTGCGGCGGTCTGATCCTGGGTTTCCGGAATATTATCGGTGAGATCAATTTTTTCAATAACGGCACGCAGAGCCTGGCGGACATCTCCCAGTTCTGGGCGGGGACCTACAGCTTCTTGTGGCTAATCGGCGAAGCGGTGTTTCATCTGCTGCCGGTTGGAATCGTCTGGTCCATCACCAAGAAAATGGGAACCACGCAGATTCTCGGAATCGTGCTGGGGCTGACCCTCGTATCCCCGCAGCTTCTGAACGGCTTCTCCGTGGCGAATACGGCTCCGGAGGATATTCCGGTTTGGGATTTCGGCTTCGCCCAGGTGGAGATGATCGGTTATCAGGGCCAGGTCATCGCGGCGATCATGGCCGGTTTCGTACTGGTGTATCTGGAGAAGTTTTTCCGCAAAATCTGTCCGCAGGTGATCAGCATGATCGTGGTGCCTTTCTGCTCCCTGCTTCCTGCGGTCATCATCGCGCACACGGTGGTGGGCCCCATCGGCTGGAAGATCGGCGATGCGATTGCGGATGTGGTATATAATGGGCTGATGTCCAGCTGGGGCGTGCTGTTTGCAGGGCTGTTCGGCCTGCTGTATGCGCCCATCGTTATGACAGGGCTGCATCATATGACGAATGCCATCGATACGCAGCTCACCAATATGTATGGAGGAACCATCCTCTGGCCCATGATCGCGCTGAGCAATATCGCGCAGGGCTCAGCTGTTCTGGCCATGTCCGTCCTGCAGAGAAAAAATGAGAGAGCGCAGCAGATCAATGTTCCCGCCTGCATCTCCTGCTATCTGGGCGTTACGGAACCCGCGCTGTTCGGCGTGAACCTGAAGTATGTATTCCCTCTGGTCTGCGGCATGATCGGTTCTTCCCTTTCAGCCATGGTGTCCGTTGGATTCGGTGTGAAGGCTGTCAGCATCGGCGTGGGCGGGCTCCCCGGAATCCTTTCCATCTATTCCAATTTCTGGGGAATTTTCCTGCTGTGTATGGCCATCGCCATTGCGGTGCCCTTCGCGCTGACTTTGCTGGTCGGCAGCAGGAAGCTGTCTAAAGCGGACAGATACGGAGAGACGGAAGAAGAGAGCGCCGCTTCTGAAACGGCTGCCGCACAGCCGGAAGGTTCTGCGGCGCAGACTGCTGCGGCAGTGGACGAGGCCGCAGAGGACGCTGAGAAAGAAAATGAAGCGGATACCAATCAGACGGAAATGAAACAGACAGAAATAAAACAAGCAGAAACAAAACAAACAGAATCAGGCGTCCTGAAATCGGTTCTGGACGGAAAAGTGATTCCCATCGAGGAAATGCCGGATGAAGTGTTCTCTCAGAAGGTGATGGGAGACGGCGTGGGGATTGAGCCCGCCGGAAACATGGTCTTTGCCCCTGCGGACGCCACGGTGGGCGTGGTGATGGCGGACAGCAAGCATGCCTGCGGCCTGGTTTTGGATAACGGGATGGAGATCCTGATCCATGTGGGCATCGATACGGTGGATATGAACGGAGACGGATTTGAACTGTATGTAAAGGAAGGGGATCGGGTGAAAGCCGGGGATCGGCTGATTTCCTTTACCCCCGAGAAGATTAAAGCGGCCGGACATCCCATGACCACGGCGTTCATTATCACGGATATGGGAAATGCGGGAGAGATCGCATTTCATACCAATATAGAAGCAAAAGCCGGAGAAACGGTGATCGCGCAGTACAGCTGACCGGTCGGCAGCAGGGCAGGATGGAAGAAAAGCGAGCGCACTCTCTTTGGTTTTGGATGCGCGCCATAGCGCGCGGATGGGAGCGAGAATGAAAGATTTTAAGAAAAGCGTGGTGTATCAGATCTATCCCAAATCCTTTTATGACAGTGACGGGGATGGCTTGGGAGATCTGCGCGGGATCATAGAGAAGCTGGATTATATCAAGGAGCTGGGAGCGGACTATATCTGGATGACGCCCTTCTTTGTATCCCCGCAGAAAGACAATGGCTATGATGTGGAGGATTATTACAACATCGATCCCCGCTATGGCACCATGGAAGATTTTGAGGAATTGTCCGCAGAAGCGAAAAAGCGCGGGATCGGCCTGATGCTGGATATGGTGTTCAACCATACCTCAAGCAGGCACGAGTGGTTCCGCAGGGCGCTGGCGGGCGATGAGAAGTATAAGAACTATTATATTTTCAGGAAGGGAAAGGCGAACGGGCAGCCGCCCACCAACTGGGAAAGCAAATTCGGGGGAAGCGCCTGGGAATATGTGCCCCAGTTCGATGAATATTATCTGCATCTGTTCGATGTCTCCCAGCCGGATCTGAACTGGGATAATGAGGAAGTCAGAAAAGGCGTGCAGGATGTGGTGAAGTTCTGGATGAAAAAAGGGGTCAGCGGCTTCCGTTTCGATGTGGTGAACCTGATCAGCAAGGCTTCCTATGAGGACGACGAGACGGGAGACGGACGCCGATTCTATACGGACGGACCTAACATTCACCGGTATCTGCAGGAACTGAACGAAAAGACATTCGGGCAGGACAAAGGGATCGTCACTGTGGGCGAGATGTCCAGCACCTCGATGGAAAACTGCTTCCGTTATGCCTCCGGGGATGGAAAAGAGCTTTCCATGGTATTCAGTTTCCATCATCTGAAAGTGGATTTTGCGGGAAACGAAAAGTGGGTTCTGGTGCCCTTTGATTTCCAGAAGCTGAAGAAGATTTTGTTCGACTGGCAGAGCGGCATGGCGCAGCACGACGCCTGGAACGCCGTGTTCTGGTGCAACCATGACCAGCCCAGGGTGGTATCCCGTTTCGGCGACGAGGGGAAGTATCGGAAAGAATCGGCCAAGATGCTCGGCACCGTCATCCATTGCCTGCGCGGCACGCCCTATGTATATCAGGGAGAAGAGCTTGGTATGGGAAATGCGGGCTTTACCAAGATCGGGCAGTACCGGGATGTGGAGAGCATCAACTATTTCCGGATCCTGCAGGAGAAGGGGCTTACGGAAGCGGATGCTTACCGGATCCTTCAGATCCATTCCAGGGACAACGCGCGCACGCCCATGCAGTGGGATGGCGGAGCGAACGGAGGATTCACATCCGGCACGCCCTGGATCGAAGTGAATCCTGACTGCACTTTGGTGAATGCCTTAGACGAACTGGCAGATGCAGATTCCGTATTCCATCATTACCAGAAGCTGATCCGGCTCCGGAAGGAGATGGATATCATCGCCTACGGCGGTTTTGAACCGGTGGATGAGAAAAATGCCCAGATTTTGGCATATAAGCGCACCTGGCAGGGCCATGAATTGCTGGTGGTGAATAATTTCTATGGGCGGGACGCCGAATGGAACTGTCCGGTTGACCTGGAAGGGTTCCGGATGATTCTGTCCAATTATAAGGACAGCTGCCCGGAACAGCGGATGCGGTTAAGGGCGTTTGAATCGATTGTGATGTATCGCTGATGTGAGGATAGATTTTTTAAGAAAAGGTTCTGCGGGAATATTGCACATGTTGGGAAAACGCGGTTATATGACCGCGTTTTCTTGACGTTTTACGGAGGAATGGACAGCCGACAAGAAAGAACGAAATGGTCTCTCCTGAAGGCTGGATGGAAACGCATAGAATGAGAGAATATATGGCTTTTATGTATGCATTAAAAGCAGTGTTTTGCTGAAATATGGAAAAGTCGGGAATATCTTAACGCGGTGCAAATGGAGAAGAAACGTTATAGCGAAATGAAAATGTGAATAAAACGATATTTCCGTGGATTTTAGGGAGAAGAATATGATAAAATAGGAAACGGGAAAAGTGATGGGGAGATGGATATCAAATGGTTCGGCCGAGATATCTGTTTCTGGAATGATATTGTAAGAGGAACTTCACATGAAAAAAGACAGCCTCTCCGGCCAGCCTTCCGCAGAAGCGGAGCTGTCCGGTTATAAAGAAAAAGCCTCTCACGGCGATATACTGATGCCCGTACAGAGATACCGCAACGATATCCGGCGTGCTTCCTATACGTTGTCCCTTCACTGGCATGAGGAAGTGGAACTGGGATGGCTCACGGAAGGGGCGGCGGAGTATGACATTGATTTTGTAACATACCCTGTGAAAAAGGGGGATCTTCTGCTGATTTCCCCACACACCCTGCATGCGGCGCGGGTGGCAGGCGGAGGGCGGATGATATCGGACAGCCTGGTATTTCACCTGAATATGTTGGGCTATTCGGTTCCGGATGCCTGCTCCATCCGTTACCTCGGGCCGCTTCAGAATGGGAAATACCGCTTTATGCCGGTGATACGTTCCGGACAGGCAGGGCACGAAGAACTGCAGGAATGCCTAAAAGAACTGCTTGGCTGCGTGGAGGATAAGAACCGTACCCTTTCCGGACAAGAGGAAGGGAGGGCGGCCATGCGCTGGGAGGGGAAGGAGCTGTACATGAAGGAGCTGCTTTTCCGCTTTTTCCGCCTTCTTTACCAGCATGGTTATGTGGTAAAAAAGGAGAGCTCCGCCCTGGATCCCAACGCGGAAGAAAAACTGAAAACCGTGCTTTCCTATATCAGGGAACATTATGCGGAAAGACTGACCATAGAAGAATTGGCCGGACTCTGCCATTTCAGTCAGCCCTATTTCATGAGCTTTTTCAAGAAATGCGTGGGAATGACCTGTGTGGAATATATCAACCAGTGCCGCCTGTCTAGGGCGGCGGAAGCGCTTGCTACAACGGACGCGCCGGTGATGGATGCAGCGCTTGAAAACGGCTTCCGAAACCTTTCTTATTTCAACAAACTGTTCCGCAGGGAATTCGGGAAGACGCCCAGGGAATATAGGAGGGAAGCGAAAAAAAGGTAGCGGCTCAGCCATTCCGACCAGAATGCGCAGACGCGCAGGCTCTTTGCGCCAAGATGTCCGGATTGCTGCAGAAAGAGATTGACAATGATATTCGGCAAATGTAGAATGAGGATATCTTCTACATTTGCCGAATGTTTTTGCGCAAAAAGATAAAAGAGGTTTACAAAATGCGCGCGCAGCCAAATGAAAGGGCGAGCATGGAGCGCAGCGTCCGTTGTTTTTTGGGGAACGGATGGACGCAGATGGGAGTATTGTATGAAAAAGTTACCTGAATCAGAACTGGAATTGATGATGATTATCTGGCAGGCGGGCAGGGCCATGACCCGTCCGGAGATTGAGGCTGGATTGGGAGAAGGCCGTAAGCTGGGCGCGACCACGATCCTATCCTTTTTATCCAGGCTGCAGGAAAAGGGATTCCTGAAGGTGGAGCGGCGGGGAAAAAGCAATGTATATGAACCGCTCATTACGGAACAGGAATATCTGAAACAGGAAAGCGGGGAAATCTTCAAAAGGCTGTATCGGGGCTCGATCCGTTCCTTTGTGGCATCGCTCTATGAGGGAGATAACCTGTCGGATAAGGATCTGGATGAACTGCAGGCGTTCTTGGATGAAAAGAAGGGAAGGGCAGGGAAGAAACGATGAGAGCGAGATGGAAAAAGGCGGTATGGGCGATTTTGATGGTTCAGTTGCTCCTGCTGCATCTGGCGCTTCTGGGACGATGCAGCCAGACCCTGAACTGGCTGTCCTGGAGGGGAAGCGTGCGCCTGGGACTGCCTCTGTGGTTCTATGATAAAGGAACCCTCCTTCTTGTGTGCGGCGTGCTGGCGGTAGCAGTATGCTGGCTGGTGCTGGATTATATCCGCTATACGGCGTTTCGCAGGAAATGCCTTGGAGCGGCCGAGGAGGTGCGGGATGGGCAGATCGTCAGGCTTTACTGGCAGGCGGTCTGGGAAGCCGGTTTGGATGCGGACAGGGTTGGGAAGATGTATGTCTGTGATGGGATGAGCTCTCCCTTTGTGATGGGATTCCGTCAACCCATCCTGTTTGCTCCACGGGAAGCGCTGCGGGAGGATGGGTATCTGATGTTTCTGCATGAATGCGTGCATATGAAGCACAGAGATACGCAGTACAAACTGTTTCTGCTTGTGATGAACCGCCTGCTGTGGTTTCAGCCGCTGGCTTATCTGGCCCGTCATCTGGGATTTCGGGACGTGGAAGTGGACTGCGACGAAACGGTTGTGGAGGGAAAAAGCGAGGAAGAACGGCTTTCCTATGGACAGTTCCTGATAGACAGCCTGCGCAGAGCAAAGGAACAGGAGGCGTATTCCACCTTTTTCTTGAGTTCTGCAGCCATCATGAAAGCCAGGATCCAGGCGGTGACGGAGAACCGGCAGAATACGGACGCTGCGGCAAAGGCGGCGGTGGGCCTTCTGGTACTGGAAACCTGTCTGTTTGGAGGATGGCTCATAAAGGGGGCGGTTTCCGCGTATATGGAGGCCACAGCGCCGTTCAATATTTATGAAGGCTATGAACTGCCGGAACATTTTACCGAGCAGGCCCTGAACGAAATGCTGACGCTTGAAAGCGCGGCTCAGGAAACCTATTACAGGCAGATACAAGCTCAAGAGGGCAGCGTGGTGGAATCCTATGAAGAACTTTCTGTGCAGGCTGAGGGACCCTGGCAGATCCGCCTGAAGGATACGGTACGGTATGCGGACTGTCTTCTGCCGCTTTTGGAAAGATATCTGTGTTATTTCGGAAGGCAGGAATGGGAAAGCGAGAGGGACTATGAGCAGTTGGGGTATTCGTCCCTGCTGGAGGGCGTCTATACCCGGCTGATGGCGGGGGATGGTCAGGAAGCGGTATTTGCCGTCATATGCCGGGAATATCTGCTCGAATCCCAGCAGAGCGAAGAAATTCTGGCAGAAGCGGAAGACAGGGAATGGATACAGCTGGCCCAGGAGGGTGAAACCAGGTATGCGTATTATTCTGTGGCTCTGCACATAGAGAGAAAAGAAGAACATGTGTATGAACTGGTGGGGATCACATCCCTTGATGAGGCGGCAGCAGCATTTGCGCAGCGTTATCCCGAAGAGGACTATTCGGATATCCCGGATCTGCAGCTGAGATATGCTGCGGATGCAGGTGAGAACGGGGCGTCTGGTACTGCCGCAGCCGGCAGCGTCGGAGAGGATGGCCAGACGCCAGATGCCGAAGCCGATACGACCGGAACGGATATAACCGGAACCAATACAGCCGAAACCGGCACAGACGGCGGGCAGGACTGGGAGATTTCATTGGAGGAAGGATGGCTTCGTATCAGAGAGGGAGAGGGGGAATGGAAACAAGCCCCTGTGAGCAGCGAAGAGCTCTTTGACAGAGGGGACCAGATGGACGGCGCGCTCACTTCGCTTCAGGAGGGAAGCTATCAATGCGACGGAAGAAAACAGATTTTCGCCTATGGCGGTGCGTATGATTATGAAGCACAGACGCCGGTTCCCGTTCGGGTAACCTGGTATGACGAGGCGGAGGACGGCTGGAAGGAGAGCGTGGTCACTTCCGAGTATACGAGCGTCCGCAGGCTGTTCATCTCCTTTCCGGAAAATTCTTTGGAAGGGTTTCTGATCCTGACCTGTGAAAGAACCATGTGGCAGGAAGGAAATATGGTTTTCCATACAACGGACGGCGGAAATACCTGGGAACCCTGCGTCTGCGAGGGGCTTAGCTATCATTCCCTGACCATGGACAGCGGATTCCTTACAAACCAGCTGGGATTTATCGCTGTAAACAGTTCCCAGTCCCCGGTTCTGTATGTGACATTGGATCAGGGCGCCACCTGGCAGAAGGCACAGTTTCATGACGCGCCGGAGTATTATACCATCTGCTATCTGCCGGAATGGGAGAATGGAGAACTGGTGCTTTATGTGAGCGAGGAAGGATATGCGAAGGATGCGGGCGTTAAGGCGCGCTTTGTAACCCAGGATAATGGGCTGACCTGGGAATTTGACGGATATGCGCTGCGCGGATAAAAGCACGGAAAGGAAAGTGGATGAAAAAAGAATGGTTCTGGTGGATGCTCACCCATCCCTTTTGCCTGATATTATATGCAGTTTCCTGGTTTCACGTCTGGTCCGTATGTAAATATGGCCGGCTTGCCAAGAACCTTCCCGTTCTGGCCGTGTGCCTGGCGCTGTGGCTGATCTGGCTGGTGCGGCTTTTGCTGGGGCTGCACCGCCTTAGGCGAAATGGCACGGATGTTCTCTATAACCGGGCTGAAACGGAAGGGGAACGGATCCGCCTGTTTCGGGAAGGGGAGAATGAAGAGAGGTCCTTTTGTCTGGATAAGGTGGCGCATTATCGCAAATCCGGCGAAAGGGTGAGCGTATTTTTAAAAGGAGATCATTTTATCCAGATCGACTGCAGCGGATTTGACAGCGATACCCTGGTGCTGAAATTATCTGCGCTGCGCTTTTTCAGAAAACACGTCTGGGGCGTGCCCGTCCTGGCGCTCCTGTGCGTGATCACTTTGGCAGGGGCGGTGAAGGTGGCAGAAAGCGCCCGTCCCTATTCGGGCAAGTTGGGCTGGTATATCCGGGAAATTGCGGACACAAGATGGATGGATTACGAGCGGGATAATTTGTATGAAGACGGACTGGACGGTCTGCTGGAAGCCGTGGAAACCAAGGTGGCTCTTCCGGATACGCTGGCCATAAATGCCGGATTTAACCTGCATTTTGCGCCGGACGGCAGGATATGCAGCGTATACGCATATCTGAGCGGATACGCTGCGGATGGTTCCTGTGAGGGAAGCTATTTAGTAACCTATGATGCCGCCCGTTCCGAACGGATATCCGTCCGGCTGCAAAGCGGCGGGCCGGCGTATGATGAGGAAAAGGATTTTGGCGTTCTGGTGGAAGCCCTTCGGACGATTCCGGTTAAGGAGACGGTGGCTGCCTGGCAGGAAGAGGAGTATGGGATTCTCTATCTGGGAAGGCGGCAATGGAAGCGTACGGATACCAATATCTGGTATATCGATGAAGATGGATGCATGGAAAAGGCTTCCATGGAAAAAGCTTCCATGGAAAAAGCTTCCCGACTGCCTGGGGCGGACCTGAGCGGATATAGTATATCCGTGTTCTGTCCGGAGAATGACTCCATCCCTCCGGTGCGATATCTGTATGTGGAAACGCAAGACTAGACCCATCCCCCGTCTAAAGTAAGAATCTGCCCGGTCAGATAGCCGGGCGCGCAGATGAGCTGCACGGCCATCTGTGCGGCCTCTTTTGGAGAACCGAAGCGTCCTGCCGGGATCTCGTCCTGCAGCGCCGCCCGTTCTTCTTCGGAAAAGCAGCTGTTCATATCCGTATCGATCACGCCGCAGGCGAGCGCATTGACCTGGATATTGCTTGGAGCCAATTCCTTAGCGAGCGCGCGGGTAAAGCTGTTTACGCCGCCTTTTGAGGCGGAATAAGCGACCTCCATGGATGCACCCACATTTCCCCAGACGGAAGAAATATTCAGGATGCGCCCGCCGCCCGCGCCCAGCATCAGCGGGATCGCCCTGCGGCAGGTATAGAAACAGCTGTCCAAATTGACGGAAATCACCCGATGCCATTCTTCGTCCGTCATATCCTGCAGCAGGCCGATATGAGAGATACCGGCGTTATTGACCAGAACGTCCAGGCTCCGGATGCTGTCAAACAGACGGCCCACATCAGACGCATTTCCCATATCTCCCTGAAATGGGAAACAGAGAATGCCATACGTTTGTTCCAGTTCCTGTGCATATGCTTCCAACGCGTCTTTGGAATGCAGGCAGGTCAGATACAAATCATACCCCAATTCTGCCAGCTTTTCGGCGATGGAGCGCCCGATTCCCCTGGAAGCGCCCGTGATCAATGCTTTTCTATGTTCCATTCGGATGAAC
>USKC01000007.1 GCA_900555195.1 uncultured Lachnospiraceae bacterium | reverse complement strand
GAGGGATCGCATAAGGAGCCATGGACATGTTCTCCATACCGCCTGCAACCACGATGTCCGCATCTCCTGCCAGAATCATCTGCGCAGCCTGGTTCACACAGTTCAGTCCGGAACCGCATACCACGTTCATGGTCACAGCGGGAACCTCGATCGGCAGTCCCGCCTTAATGGACGCCTGGCGCGCAACGTTCTGTCCCAGACCAGCCTGGATAACACAGCCCATGTATACCTGATCCACTGCTTCGGGAGCAACCCCCGCTCTCTTTAAAGCTTCTTTGATGACGATCGCGCCCAGCTCAGCAGCCGGAGTCGTGCTTAAGCTGCCGCCCATCGTGCCGATGGCCGTACGGCATGCGCCTGCCAAAACGATTTTCTTTGCCATGTCTCTTCCTCCATATTAGTTGTGTTAAAAGTACTTCACCAAGTACTGATTTGCCGGGCTTTTATAAATTGTTAATTTTTTGTCATTGCCCGTGGCTTTAATTATAGCATAGGGGATTTTTAATAGCAAGGCTTTTTAGGTGAGTGAAGGAAAAACTGTCTCAGCTGCATGAGAGAAAACTGTTTCGGCCATGATCGATTATTTTCATATAAAAAAATTCTGCAGACAACCTTTGGCAAATCATTCTCAAAACTGTTCATTTCCTGGTAGCCACACCGGCACCCATAAAAGGAATTTCCACATGGATGCCGCCGTGCTTCAATCTTTTCAGCAAAGGACTCCAATATGAATCGGAGAAGCTGCGCAAGAAATGGACGCGGGATGCAATGGTCTGCCTACTGCCAGCTAGGGCTCCTCCGTCGCTCTCCGCCCATCATACGCGTATCACATACCCGTCCTTCCTGGGCTTCGCCTCCGGGCGCGGCCCGTCCGCGTATCCCAGGATACAGTTGCCGATGCCGATGTAATTCTCAGAAAGCCCCCATTTCTTCATCAGTTCCTTTCCTTCTTCGGTCAGAAACACTTCCTTCGCACGGTTGACCCAGCAGGAATCCACTCCCAGTGAAAAGGCTGCGTTCATCAGATTTCCCATCACCAAGCTGCCGTCTTCCACATAGGTGCTCTTCGTGCTGTCGGCAAACACCACCACCACGGTAGGCGCCCCATAGAAAGGATCTCCGCTCCCGCCCATGACCGCCGCATTCATTGCGGACATTCTGGCAATTGTCTGCGCATCCTGAACGACAACCATAACCGCTGGCTGCAGCCCCATACCGCTTGGCGCATACGTTCCAGCCTCAAGGATCTGTTCCAGGATCTCTTCAGGTACCTGATCTTTTTTATAAGAGCGGACGCTTCTGCGGCCGATGAGGGTTTTTAATGTTTCATTCATGGTCTTTTCTCTCCTTTCCATTTTTTGTGTACAAAACCAGGCAGTTTTTCCTCGTTATACTGCACCGCCTGGAAGCGTATTCGTACTCAACTCTATTTTGGTCTTTGCCAGAATAGCTTCTTCATCTGACGGCAGCGGATTGTCGTGATTATAATACGCTTCCATACCCGGATTCGTGTAGTCCTGGTTGTTTCTCCTACTACTATTACGATAAATTCCTACCGCATTGTGACGGCTGAATGCCGTAACCATATACTGTTTTGACTCTGCTGCAAATCCTTCTGTCGTAATCTGCTCTCCCTGCTTGGTCTGTCCGATATTGGCAGCCACATGATACTCATATTTGGAAGGCGACTGATTTTCCGTATTCACCGTAATTCTTACGACCCGTCTCCAGTAATCTTCCGTGAAAGCCGCCTTATTCTCTTTCATCCTTTCTAACAGTTCTGTCAGTTCTGATTTAAATTCTTCCGGCTTTTCTCCCCGCTCTATCAATTCCTTTAATTCTTCAAAATGATCCAGGATATATCTGACATGCTCTTCCGGTTTCTCCAGAGCATGTTTATCTGTACGGTAGGTAATGAGTTCTGTATCCTCTTCCGGCTGCCTTAGAAACTCTCTTCGGATGTCTCTGACAAACACCCCATTGGCCGAGCAGGCATTCGGAAGAGGAACTTCCCGAGAATCCGGATCCATATTTCTTATCCCCATCATTTCCACAACGGCCTGATCCATATCCGCATACATTGAACCAATAGCTTCTAACTGCTCTATCTGTTCTGCAGTAAGGGGAGCTCCCGCATTCTGTTTCAACATAGCCTCCCGTACCCGATGCTGGCGTTCTACAAGAGATGGGCTGACCAGTTGGGACATTGTACTGTCTATTTCCTCTTGAGGCACACCTTGCTTTACCATGTTCTCCTTTACCTTCGCAAAGCGCATAACTGCGGAAACGTTTTCTCCTGTTTGCTTCATTCTCTGTACGGTTCCTACAAAATTATCCATTATCTCTCTCGGCAAGAACGGGATATTCTTTCCCCAAATCGTAAGATAATCATCGATCACTTTTTGCGTTTGTTCTTCATTCCCATTCATTGCCTCAAGCAACCAAGGTTTAATAACTTCTATACGCTCTTCTATTTCCGTACTCAAGCCATATTCTGTAAAATGATAATCTATTTCATTCGCAAAGTCTTCCGCGTCTGCCATAAATGCCCTCCCATCTTTTTCGACAGGGATATTTTTTCTCAGATCTCCGTTTTCATCCAGCACACTGTGCATGAAAGCTTTGATAAACAAATTATAGGTACGGCGGAATGGAATTTTCTTCCCATCGATCTCCACCGTCTCCGGCAATGTAGGACGCAGTTCACACAACCCGTCCCCGCATGGTTTTGCATACAGGAAGCCGTTGCTTCGTCCCACTGTATCATACGCCTGTGCAGCAGGTAGGGTATAATGATAGCTGGCTCCACCATGCCTCTTCCAGTCCTCCCTGGATACGCCGGATACCACGCTTTCTCCCTCTGTGCGCCTTACCGCCTCTTCTTTCAGTTCCTCCTTATGCTCCCTGCATACCTCTTTCAGAGCGTCTTCTTCAGAAAGCGCGGCATCCGCACGCATCTTTTCCTCCATCTTCTGCCTAAATTTCTGCTGTGTTTCCTTTTTTAACAGATAACGGAACGGACCTCCTGAACGGAACACGTTCCCCCCTTCCCCTGCAAAGGTCATATTGACATTTTTTGCAACTGCTGCCTCAAAATCGTTCCATTGTCTCCTCTGTTTGCTGTTTTTCTCATCGAACTGTTCAGACAGACGTTGCGTGGCCTTTTCCAGGAGAGGCAAATTCATGCTCTCTTCCTTGAGGATTTCCAAGATTTCCTGTATGGCTACGCTCATGACCACCCTCTCTTTCTGAAGTTCCTCGAAGGCCGCCTCATGTTCTTTGGTTTTTTCATACAGTTCCTCTGCGGCATCCGCGTCTTCTATCTGAGTCAGCACAACCATACGGAAAGGTATGATCATCGTTGTATACTTCGTCGTACTCCTGTGCCCCTCAGCGATTTTCTTATCCGTATCCACCAGTTTCACTGAAGCGGCATGTATGAATTCCTCCGCCCGCTTTAATGCTTGCTGCGGGTCCTTTTCCTGAATACAGGCTACCAGCAGTTCCCTAACCGCATCGTCCTCTAGAATCAGCCGGCGGCGTTCCTGACGGACGCGTTCCTCTTTTCTCTCCTCTTCCTCCCTCTGACGGCGCTCTTCTTCCTTTATTCTTGCCTCTTCCTGTTCCAGGCGTCTGCGTTCTTCCTCCTCCTGGCGCTGCTTATATAGTTTCCGCTCTTTCTTCGACAGAGATGCCAGTTCTTCTTTAGACAGCTCCCGGAATTCTCCTGGCGCAGGTTCTTCGTCCCCCGTTGCAGACGGTATATTCCCAATATTCCTGTGCGTCATAATCTGCCCGCCCATCTGCACCTGTTGTGCCTGTTGTACCTGTTGCGCTTGCTGTACCTGTTGCTCCTGCTGTATCTGTTGCACCTGTATTACTTCTGCCTCTTGGCGTTGCCTCTGCAATGTATTCTCATCCATGCTGTGCTCCCTCCTTTTCACCTAGAAAAATAATTCTCTGCCATAACAGCCAATTTCTTAAAATAGCGCTTATAAGAACGCGGGCCTTTTCCCACCCGGCTATAGGCCTCATCCGCTCCCCTTCATCAAAGCAACCGACGCTCAAAGCGGATCACAGGCGCTTCCTCAATGAGCTGTTCCCCCGCCAGCTTACGGGCCAGGCCTTCGGCGCTTTGAACCATCGCGGCCATGTGGATTAATGTCTGCGGCGGATAGCTCTCAGCCAACGCGGCGGACGCTCCGGCTAAAAGCCCAAGGAGAGCCTCTGTCCCCTGTCCGTACAGCCAGCGCAACTCAACCCCGTCCCCGCAGGGCGCCAACAGTACGCAGCCGGTAATCTTCCCATTCTCGTACCAGACGCGGCTCTCCTTCAGCAGCTTAGCCGGATCCGCCGCCGGATAGGGCATCCCTTCCTCGGTTTCTATGTGCCGGTTGAACTCCCGTAAAGCTGGCTGGCCTTCCATTTCCGCCAACGGACGCACATGTGAATTGCTTCTTAAAGCTGCCGCAGCCAAAGGCCCGCGAAGTACCGCTTCCAAAGGAAAATGGTATACGGGGTTCATCTCCATACGTTCAAATCCGTTCAGTTCCAGCAGAGCCTCGGCCGCTCCAAGTTCTTCCATTGGCAGGCAAGCGATGGCGTCAATCCATTCCACTCCCTGCTCTATGGCCAACCCACACAGTCTCTCCAAAAGCCGCGCAGCGATACCATGCCGTCTGCAGTAACGTTCCACACCGATCCATCGCACCGTGATAGAATGTTCCAAACAATCCGCAACCAATACTCCGGCCGCCATGCCGCTCAATTCGTACCCCAGCACCAGAGGGCTCCCTACTCCTGGAACAGACAGCACTCCGGCCAGCAACGGCTCAAATCCTCCCGGCCTGTCAGGATTAACGGTTACAATTCGACTCATCATTGTTTTCAGTCCTCCTTATCCCCCAGCCCTACCATATAAGCGTAAGGCTCGAAATCTGCCCGGGTAAATACCTTCCCCGTCTTGACGAATTCATATTTGATCGCATTCAGATAATGCTTCATGCCCACTTCCTTCCCGTCCCCATCGGCGGCCGCTAGGAAGGCGGCGTTTAAGATGCAGTTCTTAATATTGCCTCCCACAAACTCGAATCGCTCCGCCAGAAAGCGAATGTCAACATCGTCCGCCAACGGCGTCCCTTTGGGGATTGTGGTTCTCCAGAGCATCTCTCGAGTGTCCGGATCTGGAAACTGAAACTCCACGATGTATTTCATCCGCCGGAAGAAAGCCGGATCAATGTTGTGCTTGTAGTTGGTGGCCAGAACGGATACGCCGTCGTAAGCCTCCACCTCCTGAAGAAGCAGGGCGGTCTTGTTATTGTTAGACGCCTGATTGCTTCCTCCGTCATCGGAACGCTTGGCAAACAATGTATCGCATTCATCAAAAAAAAGTACCACATTACATTTCTTAGCTTCCCGGAAGATCATGGAAATGGATTTTTCTGTTTCTCCCACATATTTATCTATGACCTTAGACAGATCCACCCGGTAAAGTTCCAGATTCAGTTCATGAGCGATGACCTGGGCGCACATGGATTTTCCCGTGCCCGGTGCTCCAAAAAGCAAAATAGAAAGGCCTCTGCCGTATGGGTATTTCTTGGTATAATTCCAATTATCATAGACCTGCTTGCGGAAGTTCATCTGATCGATGGCGTGCATCAGCGTCTCCCGCTGACTGTCGTTCATGACGATATCCTCAAAGCCGAAATTTGCCTTGACTTTCGTGGCCTTCTGGGTCAGTTCTGAACTCATTTGGTTGTTGCAGCCCTCAAAAAGTCTGGCCCGGTTGACCAGAATCTCCTGATTCATAGTAGCGAAACTTCTGGCCTGGTAGAGGGCTGACTTAATCTTGCCCGGCGTAAAGAGGAATTTTGTGGCCAGTTCCGGCAGTTCCACATCTTCCGCCAGTTTGTAAGGCTGGCTATAATATTTCCAGCAGTCTTCCCTCTCCTGATTGCTGGGAGTGGGAAGTTCCATCTCCGTGAAGTCCTCCTCCGTTACGCTCTTCATGGGCAATTTTTCCCGACTCGTCAGAAAAACCAGAATATCGTGCTCCCGCAGCCTTGAAATTGCCAAGTCCATATAGCCGATATATTTTTCCTTCTCGTCCTCCCGATAATCCAGTTCATCCATGCAGCAGCAAGCGTCCGTCAAAATACATTCCCGGTTAACCGCCCACAAGGCTTTTTCCACGAAGCTGTAATCATAGATGAACAACTTCTTGCAGTTCATCCTTATAGCACGGATCTCCTTTTCCTTGCAGAAATTGCGGATAAAGAATTTCCTGCCACTGCCTTCGTCCCCATACCAGGAAAAGATCCGCACGCCCTCTTCGTAGGATATCCGCATGGCCTCCAGCTGCGTCTTGTTCGCCATCAGCGGATCCAGTTCCTTATCGTCCGTGAGCATGTGGAAAAAACGGGAGTAGTTCTCATCCAGCCGCAGAGGTTTTTTCCCAAACAGGAAATCAATCAGCCGTTTATCAGGCGAAAGGCTGGTGGAAAAAGGCATAGCTGAATTCACACGCAAATCCATCACCGGACGCAACTGCTCCAGGCAGACGGACATCTCCCCATAAGCCATGGTAATGGAAAAGCGATTCCCGAAATACAACCTGGCCGCAGACTCCACTGTAGGGGCGGTCAGCCCCCCATTCTCATTGACAATCTGAAAGACCGAGGCATAGCTTGTCTGCGTGGAAGAAAGGACTGCGCAGGCTGCTGCAAACATGGTAAAGTGGCCAAATCCCAATTTCTTACACAGATCATGAAAAGGAAGTTTTACCTGGGAGGTATCCGTCGCCGCCAGTCGATCATCCACAAAGGAAAACATCTCTTCCACGGTCAGCTCCCGCCTTTTCTCCTCCTTCTCTTCCTTCTTTCCTCCCGTGCTTTCGCTGAAATCGGCCAACAATTTTAGCAGTTCTTCATCTACCCGCGATTCTTCTCCCGCCAGGGCGTCATCCGCCCCAATAGACGCTTCTGTCAAGAAGCCTTCTTCCTGCCTCCTGCCTTCTTCTTCAAACTGCATAAGTTTTTCATTGCACTGCTCATAGGCGATTTCAATATCCGGATACAGCACATTCTTATAATTTCCCTGCCCGGCATCATATTTGCCCATCAGACCTTCAATATAGTTCGACAGCCTGAAATTCACACAAGCAAACAGATAATCCATATATTCGTCATAACCAGCAAAAGGCATGTGCCTCAGGCTTTCCTTAAATCTTGCATCCATATTCATCCCACTGTTTCCTCATACCCTTTCAAAGCCGCTGTTCGTATCATTTCAGATCTGCCAGAGCAATACCTACGGTTCAACTATTTTCTGTCCGCCCGGCATATCTGCCATCCTCCAGCCATAAGCATGGATGGCCGAATTCCATCCCTTCCATCGCTTCTTGATCATGGGTTGCCACCAGCACCGTTGTGCCTCTTTGGTTAATCACTTCCAACAGCCTCATGATCTCCCTGGAACTGCCCGGATCCAAATTCCCTGTAGGCTCATCTGCCAGTAACAGCGGAGGATTGCCCACCACCGCCCGGGCGATAGAAACTTTCTGTTGCTGGCCACCAGATAGCTGAGAAGGGAATTTCCGGTATTCCTCCTCCAGTCCCACCAGTTTCAGCACCGCCGTTACCTGCCGGCGCACATCTGCTTCCCTCGCCCCAGCGACCCTGCGGGCCAGGGCCACATTCTCATAGACACTCCTATCCGTGAGAAGACGGAAATCCTGAAATACGAAGCCCAAACTTCGGCGGTAGGCTGGAATCTTATTTCTTCCAAGCTTCTTCAATTCCTGCCCATTCACACGAATGCACCCCTGTTCCGCTTCAATTTCCTTCATCAAAAGCCGCAGGATCGTGGTCTTGCCAGAACCGCTTTTCCCTCTGATAAACCAGAAACTTCTCATCGGAATATGGAAGCTCACTCCATCCAGAGCCTTAGTCCCTGTATCTTGAAAAATTTTTGTCACGTTCTCAAACGTAATCATGACTGTCCCCATCTACGCGCTATAGCGCGCATACAAAGTCAGAGAGAGCGAAAATGTTTTTCTTTCACTCTTTACTCTATCTGTAAAATGGAACTGAACCCGGACATATCCAGCACCTCCATCACCATCCCCGACACGTTAACGAGCTTCATGCTGCCACCTTTTGAAGCAGCCGTCTTATGTCCGATCAATAAGGCTCTCAATCCTGCGCTGCTGATATACTGTACGTTGAGAAAATCCAGTACCACATGGCTGTTTTTCTGAAACGCGTTTAAGATTGCCTGCTGCAGTAAAGGGCTGGTATTGGCATCCACCCTCCCTTCAATCATCAGACGGATATTCATTCCACAATCAGATGTAACTATGTTCATTTCTTTCCTCACAATCTGCCGCAGAAGCGGCCTCCCATTTTTGTATTTCTTATTGCAAGATTACCATTCCACCGAAGTTTTGCGCACTATCCAGCACACCCGGCCCGGGTCTTTCGATGCGTCCGTTTCCGTCCAGATAACTGTATGCGTCCAGCGAATCGCCGTCTTTCAGGAAAATGATGCGCAGCCTGCTCCTGGCCGGTTTGAACTGCCGCAGCAGATGCAGCAGACAGTCCTTTTTCGTCTCCTTCACACGGGAAGAAATCAGAAGCGTTACGTCATACGGGCTCTCTCCATATAGTTTATCATAAACTTCCCGTTCCTGTCCTCTTACATATTCTTTCATCTGGCTCCGCTCCACGATGACAGGCTTCTCTTCTATCACAATCTCACAGAGCCGCTCCAGGCACTTTCGCGTCCCTTTCCATTTTAACAACCATCCGGCCTCGTGCAGCAGCTGCCGCATCTTCTCTATCTCCAGGAATTCTCCGCTCACATCAATCCCCAGCCATCCTGCATAGACGGAAAGAAGCCCTTCCGGCGCCCTGTCAATTTCCAACAGTTGTTCCGTATGGTCCAATTCCTCTTGAAATTCATTATAAATCGTAGAAAAAACGGACAAATATCTATGGAAAAAACTATTATTCTCCCGATAAACTTCGGGAAACGTCCCCATAAAATTATCTCCAGGCGCCTGTGCCTTCAATCCTTTGATGCTGCCGCCCTGACCAATCACCTCCAGCATAATCCATAGGTAACGCCCTTCTAACCCGTAGAGCAAAACATCCTGCGCATTAATGAAGCGCAGTGCTCCCATTTCCTTCAAGAAACGCTTCTTTTTACCGAAATCGATCTCTTTATCCTGTAGGAAATCATCCAAAGGAATTTCCTTACCATCTATTTCAAAGGTATTCCGATTCGATGAGGCTGCATACAGATAACATACGCTTCCCTCCGCCAAGGAGGCGTCCAGACAAAGCCTGCCCCACGGGCAATCCGGTACAGCTCCATCCAGCGCTTTCAGGATCATCACATGGTATTCGCCTTCATCACAGGCTAAAGCATCTTCCTCCACACGCATCCCCTCAAGGAACGCTTTTCTCAGGCGATTTCTTTTAATGGTATATTGTAGCCCCGCCATATTTTCCTCCTATACATCCCGAAACGTATTGAGTTCCAAACGTATCTGTCCCGGACAGAATAAACAGTTTGGCGCTGGTCTAAGATCCGCCCCTTCTACCGAAGCATAAGACAAAGTTTCCGGCCTGAGTGACAAATCATAAATATGAACCACCATTTCCTGTTCTTCTAGCATCAAAAACAACTGTTCAAAACGCAGGATTTCCCCAAACCCCTGATTGCCGTTCACATAATCCAGTGCTTTCACTATCACTTCACGCAGCTGTTCTTCACAGTTCTCATAATGCGGTTTCACATAGATGCGCCCCTGAACATGCACCTTCACATACATAGGCTGGCGTATCACTATCCGCGTAGAAAGCAGCCTGTGTTCCTCCAACCAATCCTGTATCCGTCGAAGATAGTTCTCAGAAAGCCGGGCAAAGGGTTCTTGTGTATTAGGCCGCACTGCAATCTGCACTTCGTTTCTTTCCTGATCCATCCAGGCATGCACCTTAGAAATACACAATCCCGGAGTCTTGAGCGCCAACATCTCATAATCTTTCTCCAAGACCGCCACTGCCGGAGCATATAACTGACTTACAAACCTCCTTCTTACCTGAGCCAGGCTTTCTCGGAAGCATCCTCCTTTTCCAGGGGCCGGATTTGTAAACCGGATTTCATCCTCATATCCCTGGGGGATGAACACGTTTTGAGGCCTTACGTTTCCGTCCTCCCCCATCGTAACCGCAATGGAAGCAAGGTACAATTTTGCCGCAATATAATCTCCCGCATCCCGAATCACTATCTGCCCCGCTTCTTCATCCAGCTCATAAAACAACGCGTTTTCCTCCGCTCTGCCCGGCTTAACAAAATCATAGAAAAATCCGCCATCGCCATCCGGTCTGACAGCTAACAGGGAAAAGGTATCCGGCACAATATGCCCTCTGGGCAAAACCAGTCTCTGGTTGTCGCAGCCGAGCACTTCTCCCAGATAGTACTTACGCATCATTTCTTCATTGTAGACCACGACTTTCACCGCATTTTTCAGACGGCCTGGCCCATACCCATAGCGCCCTTTATCAAACACAAAAAGCTGCGTTCCGTAGCCCATACGCTGCCTGCGGTAATATCTTCCCCTTGGTCCTTCCCCCATCCCTTCCGGTTCTGTGATTTCTTCATACAGCCGGTAAGAACTTCCCTTTTCTTCTTTACAGTATACGCGGACGTATCCTTCCTCCATCATGGTACAGGTAAGCACAACTTCCGAAGGCTTCTGAAACGTATGCGTAATCGCCAATGTTTCCTTCTGCCAGGCTTCAAATAAAAAGCCAGATAGATGCAGCACTTCCGGAGCCACATCATAATCCGCATCGGTCAGCACAGCCCTCCATATATATCCGGACAAAGGGCCTTCTTCATAGACTGCAGCCTCTTCCTGAGGCATCGTAAAGCACAGCTCTCCGTCCTCCAGGAATCCCTTTGTTTGATCTTCCACTTCTATCTCTACAAACCCCTTCTGAGTATAACACTGCCAGGTAATGGAAGCGAATCCTCCTGACCGATCTTCTCCAAAGGGGTTCCTACCATATCTGTTTCCTACCTTCGCATAGATCCGAAATATTTCCTGCGGTTCCGGCCGCTTCTCCAGCACCAGGTATAATTCCATTCCTGCCGCTGGCCTGCGCGTAAAAATCCGTGCGCTGACGGGAATATCTGCATCCAGCACATAACTGTAATTATGGAATCCATCCTTATCCTTTCCATATACGCCTATAAGCCGATTATCCGTCAATTTTCCCGCCAGAGCGGTCTCAAAGCTGATATTTCCCACCATAAAACGCTGGTCTGCAGGCATAAGAATCGGTTCCTTCACACTGAAAGCTTCCAACAACACGCGGGCGCAAGCTCCTTTTCGAGGCGTATATCCCACAAGTTTCAAAAGGCCTTCCTTCACCGCATCCGTCACCGTATCCATCTGATTCTGTTGCAGAATCTGAAAAGCGGTCAGGTTCTCCAAAATTGTAATTCCAGGATCCGACGGATTGAAATTCGTCCATTCGCTGCTGTATACAGGAATTTTCCCATAGGCTTCTTCCATCACCTGCGCATGCGTTTTTAAAGGGTATTTCTTTGGATTTAACATACGATCTCCTATTTCTGTTCCACATGTATCCTGTGCACGCCGCTTTTTACCACCACAAACGGATTGCCCATAAAGGCTTCCGGATCCGTTTCATGCCTGCCATTCTCATCCTGCCAGGCAGCAGTCACTGTCATCCGTTTCAAAAGAGCACGTTTCTTCTCCATGTTCAATCTCAGTTCGATCTGAGCCTTTCCTGGAAGGCGGCCGATCTCCCAGCGTCCTCCTTCTACCGGATCCAGATATGTTTCCAGCACCTTAGCCAAATAAGAACGGATCGTAAAGCTGTCATCTGCCTCCATCACCTGAATCCATACATCTACCGAAATTTCCACGAACAGCGGTTCCACCACATCCAGCCGTTCCTCATTCACGGACAGTTCGCATTCCTTTAGGAGATGCTCCTTAAGCCTAGGCCGCAGATAGCGGAAGGAAAACGAACCTTCTTTATAGTCCTTCATCAAAAGGACTATGCTGATACAGGATGCATCCTGGGTCCCATCTTTTCTATATCCGGTTATGGCTTTTACCTGCGCCACGCCGGACGAGAAATTAAGGACTTCTCTTTCATAGTCCTGCACGCTGATCAGACGCTTGCGGCTGTTAATCAAATCTGTACCACGCCGCAGCGCGTTATCCATGGATTCAATGTCCATTCCTCCATAAGAGCGGATCGGGTTATAAATACGGTCAACGAACATCAGATTGCCCATACTGCCGCTTATCATGCCCGGCTCCAGATTGGCCTCTTCGCCGCTGCAGCAGCGCACCGTCACTTTAAAGGCTACGTCCTGTGTTATCCTCGGGATCCTCACATGCACCCCATCTCCAAAGCACAGAAGGTTATTCATCCGATCCACCAGGTAATGTCTATCAGAAGGCTGGGAAGTATCAAAACTATCCACCTCTTCCCACTTCACATAAAAATTTTCGATTCTTCCCCAAAAATCATAATCCGCCCTTGCGCGCTCCGGTGTCTCCTGCAGCATAGTACGCATCTGGGCTTCACTCCACATCCCCGTTTCATTTACCCATACATCCAGAGAAAGAATGTTGCCAGCGTTCAGTGCAAAACGCATATCCGGGCCTGCTTCGTCCATGTAGAATTCTGTTTCCGCCTGTGTCTCCACATTATCCACTTCCACGCCGTTGATCTCAATTCCCAGAATAAGCGGCCTGCCCTTCTTTCCCTTCTCGAGGCTGCCGTCCGGATCCTCTATCCTTAGCCAATAAGCTTCCTGTCCTTCCAGTTTCCTTAGAGCCATATCTGCAGGCGGCAAAAACAAGATGGTCCCCGTATGCGCCAGCCCGTCCGTATGATCCGACAATTTCAAAGGAGAAAATCCGTTTCGGGTAGAATAGGACATGGAGAGGCCGCCGCATCCATCGAAATGCTTTTCTTCTTCCAAACGGAACAGAATGCTCACCGGACCGTTTTCCGGCCTCTGGTCAAGCCCCAGATACAAAGCGGTCTGTCCATATCGGCTTCGGGTAAAAGCTGGGAAATGCTCCCCACGGCCAAGCAGCTGCGTCAGATCCCTTTTCCTGCTTCCGCAGACGGACACCAGTTTCTGCGGCGCCACATAGTCCTCCCCATAAGTATAAGAGAATCTCATTTCCGATATTATCGGATAATGATGACAGGCTGGCTGAAGATAACAATTATCCGCTTTCATCAGCTGCATCCGTAAACAGCGGCCCGCATAACCGCCCGCCTCAGCCTCCTGCCAGTCATCCGGGCATATGAAAGAGATCCGCCTCTTTCCTTCCTTGGCCACAGCGAATAGTGTCTTCACCGGCCGTTCTGTTTCAAGCCGCCTCCAGCCCGTCCCATTATAATATTCCAGGCAGATTTCCTGAGCGTACACAGACGCGGCCATCTCTTCAAACACCCGCTTCGGCTTGCGTTTTATGATACGCAAATCCTCATCCTCTTTCTGCCTGGGCAGCAGCACATCCTTTTCTCCATAATCTACCTGAAACTCTATCGTTACCTTCGCACCCGGCTTAGCAAAGTATTCCTGCTGTCCAATATAGACTTCGGCAAACAACCCAAGCGTCTCTCCAAAAGGAGCAAAGCGTTCCGCCTCCAACTCCGCCGCGCCATTCCAGACCATATCTGCAGCTTTTGGCTCTCCCTTAGAGGAAAATCCCACTCCCTCCAATTCTACATTCTCATGAACCGTTTCTCCTGCCTCCAGGACGATAAGAGAATAGGAGTCTTCTCCTTCCCCCACCTTTTTGCATTCGCCTTTTTTGCGAAATGCCAGAACTTCCTCCCCTTGCCGATGCATCTGTGTGATGCGTTCCCATCCGTCCTGCGTATAGCAGGAAAGCGTATAGGCGCCGGCTTCCAGTCCATCCAACAATCCGGCGCCTCCGGAGAGAGAAAGGAAAATATCATTCTCTTGCACATCGAACAGATGGGAATGATACATTAAAAGCGCGTTCTTTCCATACCCGTTTCCTGAGAAGTCAAACAAAAGAAACGGTTCCTGGGGAACAGCCATATCACCCTCAGGTTCCATCCCCTGTTCCAAAAGAGGCTCTTCCACAAAGGCCTCCTCCTCTTCCACATAGACCACAGGCGGATAGTCTCCTTTCAGAGGAATCACTTTTCCCGTCCTACCGGATGCCATGAATACGGAAGAAAGAGACGCCTCTGTGATGTATACGCCGTATCCCGTTTCAAAAATCAAATCTTGTTCATCATCCTGCCCTCCCAGAAGCCGGGTTCCTTTCGGGAGGTACATACCAGGCACTGTATCCTTTACCATATGTATAAGCGCCACGCTGTGGGCTGGGAAAGCCGGTTTTAGGGAAATCCCCAGCATATTCATCAATTCCACATAATAGCGTTCCAGAATGGTATTGTAGCGGTTCAGATTTTCCTGCATCTGATCCGCATAGAGCAGGGCAAGTACCGAACCAATATCCGGATTTTCTTCATCAAACTGCCACTCCGGAACATAGGAAGCCGCCAGCTTTCTGATTTGATCCAGAATATTCCGTCTCGTTCTCCCATCGATCCTGTATTCACATGTTAATGTCGTAGTCTGCTGTTTCATAGGGTTCGCCTTCTTCTTCCTCTCCCGCATTCAGATAAAACGGAAATACCATATTTTCCCTGACATTGGTCTCTATCAAAGTATACTCAATGTTGATAAACAGGCATCCCGGCTTGCTATCAGGATCCATATTCACGTTCACATCCGTCACCCTGGGCTCCTGAGCGGCAATCGTGCCCGCAATATCTGAAGCCATCAGCGTAAGCATGCCGCCTCCCATATCCGTAAAAGTATAGGAAAGAATATTGCTTCCAAATTCAGGACGCATAAAGCGCTCCGTCTTCTGCGTCATCAGGATGAGATAGATGCTTTCTTTCACGCTTTCCGCACCGGATGCGCACACAAATCTTCCCGTTGTCCTGTTGATCTGCGGAGGGAACTTCATTCCCTTCCCCAGAAAACTTTGGTTTGCCATGTATGCTCCCTTCCTTCCCTCTTTATCCTATCTTGATCGGAGCTCCCGATATGCTTGTCACTCCGCTGCTTTCCGCCTTCAGCATGCTTGAAGCGGAAAGAGATACGTTTCCTCCCGACAGCTTGGCGGAACCGCTGCTGCTAAAATTCATGCTTCCGGAAGCATCCACATTGCATTTGCTGCATTTGATGCTCACCGTGCCGCTGCTTCCGTTCAAAGTCACTTCGATGCTGTCTCCCACCTGGATCGTAATCTTCTTCTCAGCCCTGACCGTCATCTGTCCGGTCTCCGTTTTCATCTCAATCTGGTTTTTCCCATCCTTATCGCTGATCAGGATCTGCTTCTTTTCGTTGTCCAGGATGAACTTATGCCCCTCGTCCGGCGTATAAATGGAAATTTTATCCTTCTGGCCGTTCCCTTCCTCCACATCATCGAACTGGATCGTGCTCCCGTTCTTGGTCACGATTTTCTTATACTGGTTCTTCTCATGCACGCTGCGGGAAAGGAAACTATTGCTGTCCTTCTGCACGCAGCCGATCACATAAGGCTTTTCAATATTGCCCTGCTCAAAGGCCAGAAGCACCTGGTCTCCCACCTCCGGCAGGAAATAATGTCCCCATTTCTTTCCTCCAGAAGGCATGGCCACCCGCGCCCATTTCAGTTCATTTGCATTCTCGTCGCGTACCGGCACGCGTACGCACACGCGTCCCGGCATATCTTTATCATAATTTTTCGCCACCACGCCTACCGTCACGCCGAACATTCGGTTATCTCCGGTCTCCGTCTTTAACACCTGTTTTGCGGCAATCTCATCCATGATATCATAAAAGCCCATTCCATCCTCCTGCTATATCAATCCGGATATTCCCGAAATACTTTCACTCTTCATCGAAGCGCAGATCCCTTCCAGCTTCGTCACAAAACTCCCGTCCCCTCTGAGCAGATGCCGTACCTTCTTCAAATAGAAATCGTTATCTGCCGCTGTTCCCAGTCCGGCAAGCGTGATAAAGTGCCCGGGTAAAAGTTCTGGTATCCCTATCAGTTCCCCTTCCAGCCTGCCAAACCGATAAGCCATCTCCTCTAGCAGGGAATCGGCCCGTTCCTGCGCTTCTTCTTTGGAAGTGATCGTAGCATCCAGATAGACTTTTTGCCCTCCCCGCAAGAGCGGCTTCGCTTTATTCCCCATGGAAATCTTATTGGAAAATTTATTTTTCGCCGTGATCACCTGTGCCTTTGCCACATCCACGCCTCTGGCAATCACCGTTTCCGTTAATCCCGTGATGTCATAGCTTACATCAAAGCTATGAAGCCCCGTTCCAGGCCCGATTTCCATAAGAATAGTTTTATCTGACTTTGCTTTTCTAAAGTAGACATTTCCACATTCCGTAAAAAATTCGTAATTGTATTTTCTGGCCGCTTTTACTACAAATTCATAATCGCTTTCGGCCGCCATCTCTATGGTTCGATCCTCCTGCTTTCCCGCCGCCCCTGCAGAGCGGAGTTTATCTGGCGTATCCGTTACATTTATGCTCTTTACTACTCCGTTGGCAGACAGCTTCTCATAGGCCGTTTTATTCAGCACCTCTTTCACCGCCTCTGAAAAGCATGTAGCCTTCAGCTGCTTAGAATAACTTCCAGACATCATAATCCCCTTCACATCCATGGCTGTCACCCGAATACAGGGGATTTCTAACTGTTCATACAGAAAAGAGACACGGGTAATCACACCGATAAAAACACTGCTGACCTGATTCTCATATCCCAAATAGATCTCCACTTTCGACCCCAAAAAGATATAACTTTTTACCTTTTCGTAATTAAAACTTCCCTCGGTCCTGTCATAGACATCGTAAAAAGAAAATTCCGCGACAGAAGCTTCAAAACCGCTGGTCAGCTCCACGCTTATATCTGATACCGGAATTTCGGCTTTCCCTTCTCCAATGACCATATCGTTTACTTCGATCACAACCACCGGATGATGAAAACCCTTATATTTTGTTTTCAGCGTGTTAAATACATAGGTTGCCATGTTTTGCCCCATTCTCCTACAGATTTAGAAGATTGCCGATTTTGCTGGAGCCGTCTACAGCCCCACCTTCATATACGGACTTAAACAACTTCTGATAAGCTTCTTTCCAGTACTGATCGGTCTGCACCGTCGCAGAAGCCATTCTCCCATTGCTGGTTGATGTTGGTTCATCCTGTCGGATCTGAAGCGCCACCTTAGCCCGCACAGGATTCCCATCCCGGTTGAACATTGTATATTCCGCCCGAATATCGAACATCTCCCCCCAAAAATACATCTTATTCCAGACCACGCCCACGATCCGGGACGGGGCGCGGCAGATAGCCCCTATCAAGGCCTCTACTGTTTTGTGTACAGTATATCCCCCTTTTGCCGCTGTTGCCAAACTTTTTCCAGCCTGAAGTATATCTCCTGTAGACAAACGAAGGTTATCCCACATGAATGCATCCTTGATATTCACAGCGTCAAAGACCAGTTCCATCCGAAGGACCGTCTCTTCCGGAACTTCCATTTGTTGAAACATGCTTTCTCCGCTTCCTCCCACGCTCTGACGGATCGTCCTTCCCGCCGCGGATTCCAGGCTGAGGGAGGAAGGGTTATACTGAACCTGTATGGGGATAAAGCCTGCGGCGTTTGCTTTGGCCACCACTGAGGAAGAAACGCCGAATACAGACGTGTTCGCCGTACTTCCTGCCAGGCCGGAAGCGCCTTGGAGAGCCGCAGCAGCGTTTCTCAGCTGCGTCGTCTGTATGCGGTTTTCCATGTTTGACGCCGCCGAAGCAAGCTGAGCTTTAAATCCCGTCCCTGAAGCGGAAGCGGTCTGCCTCGCTTTCGGCCTGGGCAGCAGGAGATATGCTTTATTCACATTCCCGGTAAGGCTGGATAAAAGATTCGTACTTGTCTGTGACAACGCCATAAAGCGCATCTCCTTTCTTTTACAGGTTCAGAAGGTTCGTCATCTGATTTGACAACCCTGTATTGGTAATCGCCCCTGTCCCCTTAGATGCCGCCTGATTCAATACCGTCACATATTTATTGTACCATGCATTCATGGCTTCTTCCGTTCCCGTTACCAGAAGATTCAGCGTCACTTCTGCGCGAATAGGGTTTCCTGTGGATGAGAACATCGTATAAGTACTGCTAACATTATTCAGATATCCTTCATAACAAAGAGTTCCCCAGGCGAATTTCACATTTTTCCGTCTCTCCGGCCATCTCAATGCACCGATAAATCCCTCTACTTGAGGCTGTACAGAATAACTCTTTCCCTTCAGTATCTGCGCTCCCGTCGCGATCCCCTTGGCCAGGGATGTGGTGCTTAACGAAAATTTATCCTGAAAAAAAGCATCCTGGTTATTCACCGCATCAAATAGCAACGTCACCGAAAGCGTAATATTCGGATCCATGCTCCCATAAGTGATCGTTCCTCCTCCTGCCAGATAGTTCGTGATTGGTACACGCCCGCCTCCCGAAGCCGAAAGGCGCAGGCTGTTTGGATTGAACTGCACCTGGAACACATTCCGAGTGATGGATGGGACACTTACTCCCAGGACAGAGCCAAGCCCCTGTGCCGTCTGTTTGAGGGCTGAACTCACACGGGCCAAGCCACTTGCCTGAGCCGCCACCTCCGTTCGCTGAGGCTGTGTGCTGCCCGGATTCGTCGCAGGGAAGGTAATCGTGGCATGTGCAATATTTCCCGCGATTCCGGCCAGCCCACTCTTGACTGCATTTCCAATTCCAGCCATTCTTTTCTCCTTTTCTATACAAATAACCTTTCAGACAACTCTGAATAAGCCGTTCGTTCTGTCTGGGCCGCTCCTCTACAGCCCTCTCCTTCTGCGTTCCGCATCCAAGCGCTTTTCCATTTTCCCATAGATCTGATCGGAGAGAATGCCGATCTGCTGCTGCAAATTTCTGCTGACCAGCTGGGCGATCTCCTCGCTGTGGTCCGTCTGGAACCGGTTCGTTCGCTGCGTCACCGTACGTTCTACCGTCTCCTGGCGCTGCGTCTCTTCTTCGCGAGTTTCTCTGGTTTCCCGGAAGTTCCGGTTCCTGCTCCTTAATTCCTCCAGCAGTTCTTCGTCCAGCCCCGCTTCTGTCTCTTTATAGATCAGTTCCATACTTTGAACAGGGCGTTCCGTTTCCCTTTGAGCCCTTATGGCAATCTGAGGCTGGCCAAGAATTTCTCTCACTTCGCTATTGGTTTCAATATCATAGATCAGTTCTTCCCTCAGCTCCTGCTGCCTTACTTCCGTTTCCCGCTCTTCCAAAGAGCGCTGATATATAATATCCCGCATCAGACGATCCTGCGCCCGGGCGGTGACCGCCGCGCTGTCGGCCAGCTGCGGCGTCCTGCGGTAGCGTTCCAATGTCTCGAATATCTCTCGCGTCTCGTTGGAAAAAATCCGGCTGGCAAGTTCCTTTTCCCGTTCCTGTGTCCGCTGTGTGGAAGTCTCCATCTGCAGATACTCCAGCACCACCTCTTCCGGCTCCTGTATCGCCCTCAGAGCATCCCTCCGGGCACGCTTCCTGTCAATAGCGGCCGGTGCCTGCACCTGCGTCTGTTCTTCTATACTGCGCAGCCTTTCCTGGTTGCGCACATTATTCCGGTTAATCTCTTCCAGTTCCCTGCGCAGCTGCTCGCTCTCTCTCGTCAGCAGGCTCTCTCTTTCTGTCTCACTGACCATCTCATGGCCATGTTCCAAACGATGCTCCAGAAGCTGCGTCTCCTGCCCCATCCGATGCGTTTCCCAGGTCTCTCCTTCCGTCCGAAACCTCTCTTCTAGGCGCTCCCTTTCAAAAACGCTTCCCTCAGCCGAAGTTCCTTCCCTTCTTTCCAGCAGCCTGTGCAGGGCGGTAATCTCCTGGTTCTGATACCGGTTCACCGTCTGCGCATACTCTCCGTACTGCTGCATAGAAAGCAGCGTTCGGTTGTGATACGCCTCAAACCGACGGAACGTGTTCTCTGCCGTCTGGTAGACCGCACGGTACAAGTTATACCACAGTTCCTTCCTCTCCAACAGCTGCGGCAGCCGCAGGGAATAGACCTGATCCAGCGTATTCAGAAGAACCGCCTGCACCAATTCCTTTTTTAAATGCGTCCCCCCGCTCACATCGTTTTCCCCGCTTCCCAGTTCATATATATTGATGCGATGATATTCCAACGGGACAGGTTCTATGGCCGCCTCATTTTTCAACTTATTCAAAAGGATATTCTGAGCCGTTACAAACTGCTCGGCCAATTCCAGTTCCGTATCCTGGATCTGAAAAAGGCTATTGTGCGTCATGGATTGGAAATGCATCATTTCCTGATATACGGCCCCGGTTTTCAGACGGTTGAAGATTTCCTGGTGCAGCCACAGAGGCGCTTCTTTGGCCTCTTTTCTCTTTTCCTCTTCTTCCTTTCCCGCCTCTTTCCTCTGCAGCTTCCAGATTTCCTTCAGTTCCTGCAGCTGGCCAAGATGGGACCAATACAGCTCTATCAGTTCATCCCGGTTGCGGGTTTCCTGCCGCAGCGAAGTGAACTGACGGATGAATTCCTGCACATCCGTCACGCCAAGCTTGTTCAGAATGGAAGTGATGAACACTTGATCCTGATAGGTCATGCGGTAGGTATCCGACACCAGGATACGGTTCAGGACGTTGTTGATCAGCTCCAGCTTCACATCCTGCCTCTGATGCACGTCGGAGACATTGACCAGGCTCGTCATCCCTCCCTCCGCCAGATACACTTCCGGCGGAGCCGACACCAGATGCAGCAGATCTTCCGGCTCCAGGGAGGCCGTAAGCATCTGATAGTTTCCCATCAGCCTTTCATGGAAATTGTCCGTCAGCCTCAGCATAGACGGATCGTTCTTCAGCGTGATCGGCGCTTTTATCGTCAGCATGTTACAACCTCCTTTCCTTCTTCCGTCGTCCTGTTTTTCCAGCGTGCGCCTTCCAGCGCGCGATGTGCGCCTGCCGCGGCGCACCAACCTGCAGCAAGTCCGGCTCTGAATCGTTATGCCGGCTTTTATTTCTTATTCAGAAATTCTGCGATCTGGCGCGCGCTCTGATACGTTGGCCAGCGCCTGGCCTTTGCCGCCCAGGCTTCCTTTACCGCCGCTTCCACCGTGGACGGGCCGTCCTGCGTATTCTGCAATTCTGTCAGGGAATGGTTTGCGCTGCTGATCCCTTTCCCGGCCTTGGCCTTTTTATCAAAGTTCCATTCCCTGGCCGCCTTCTCCATATCCGCTTTGGCTTTTTCCTCCTGTACCGCTGCTGAACGCGGCCCCTCTTTTTTCCCTTCCTTGGCCAATGTCCACCTGTGCTGAAGGCTTTCTTTTTCCATATCCGCCTTAGACTTCTCCTCCTGTGTCACCGCGGAACGCAGGCCTTCTTCTTCCCCTTCTTTTGCCAATGTCCATCGGTGGGCTTGCGCGGCCTCAGCCATATTTTCTTTGGACTTTTTCGTCTCCCAGTCGGAATTTGTGCTGCTTTGGTTATAATGGCGCGTGCCTGTTCCTTCCTTTTTCCTGCCGTCGAACGACCAGGTATCCACATCCATAGCCTCAGAAGGGATATCAATGCACAGCATTTCCCGATAAGCGATCGTCGTGATCTCCGTCAGGAGCCCGCTCTTCTCCGCGTTCAGTTCCCCATAGTCCTTGGCAATCACGGTGCAGCCCGTAAAAGCATAGGAACGCACCGGCTTGAACGTCGCGTTGGAAAAGCGATATTTATTGACAAACAGGATGACCGGCAGGATCAATTCTGTCCCCAGCGGCATCGGATCAAGCCAATCCACTCCCACATAGCGCTCCACCTGAAAAGTGAAGGGTTTGGTGATCGGCTTTCTCTTCAAATGTACATAATCGTTCAGGCCGCCTTCCTGGATATATTCAAATTCATTTTCTTTATGGAAGCTCTTCACAGATCTGCAGGGCAGATCATAAATTCCTTCCACTCTCAGCATAAAGGAAAAATTAATCACAGGATTCAGCCCGTAATTCCGGAGAATCCCGAGTCCCTGCGGGTCGCTCCCCGCATCCGCGTTATAGTATTCCGCCTCCGCTATCGTTCCGGTTCCTGTCGCATTGTTTTCTTCTGCCATGCCTTCTCACCTCATCTCCCGCAGCCGTTTGGGCTATCCGGATCTATCTCCTGGTCGGCTGCATTTCCAGGATGCTCTTCTCTTTTTTATTTTCGGAGGGATTCAGTTTCCGGTTAATCTCCGATACCTCCCTGCACCATCTTCTCCGGCTGGCATGATCCAGCCCCATCACATCCTGGCTTCCCCAGTGGAAATAATAGGACAGGAAAGACATCTCCTTATACATCTCGTCCTGCGGATACAGCTTTATCCCTCCATGGTAAAATTTAGCGGGATCTCAATCGCCTCCCCACAGTGCGGGCAGACCGCGTGCATAACGGGAGGCTCCACATCGTTGATCCGCTGGTACATATCCTGCAGGAACGCCAGATCTGCAGTAAACAGCTTCTCAATCACATTTGCGGAAACCATTGGCAGGCCCTCCAGTTCCGTCACAACTTTGCCGAGCACAACGATCGTCAAATAAGAAGGATTGCTCAGCACCCTTGGGTCACGGGTGGCGCTGATCTCATCGGCCGCTGTTGCAAGCCTCATTTTCCCTCTACGGTGTATCTCTCCCGCTCCATCGACATATCCTTTGGGCAACGTGAATTCAAATACGGTTTCCATCTATCGCTTCCTCCTTTTTGGTCTGCGTCCTGTGGCACGATACGGCTCATGACAGCCGTTTGGGCCAGCCCGAACGGCTGCGGCCCCCGCGCTTCTTTATTCTCTATATCTGAAACAACAGCCACCTCTTCCAACCATATGCCTGGTAGCTCTGTATTTTTTTCTCTTTCTGGCGGGACGCTGCAGCGTCCCGGATTCCGGGCAGCAACTCTTGCATATCCCATTTCTGCACCGCCCGGATACAAGGACATGTGCCCGGATAACCCACCGGGCAGGGCCCCGGCGGATGTCCCGGGATGAATCCTCAGGACATCTGCCGTAATCGCTCAGACAGGCATACCGCCTGAACCTTCCCCGTCAGTTCGGGATAATCAGTTCTTCATAGGCCAGTTCTACTGTTTCAATAGCCACTTCACTCTGCAGTGCGTTCAGATCAGGCGCCGTATATTTGGTCACCCATGCGTTGGTGAGTACCCATACCCTGGTTCCAGTGATCGCTGTGGCCAGCTGCTGGGGTGCACCGCCATTGATATCGATCATTTCAATCTGCACGTTGTTTCTCGGCATCTGTCCTCTGACCTCGCTCACGCATTCCTGAATCCAGGTCTTAAATGCGCTGTCCAGGGTATAGCCCATCTTCAGCGTCACGTTCCCATGCTTCACAAGGCCAGGAATCTTTACTGGAGCCAGGCTGTTCGCATTGCCCTGCCTAAATTCAATCACATCTACGGTGGCTTCAACCCCCGTCACCTCGCTGAATGCGGCCGTTCCTTCCACACCGTCCACATGGACGAGAAAGTTCATCTTTGTTAAGGGATAGGACAGGCCTTTTTCATTTTCATAAGCTGTAGCTGCCATATTCTTCTACTCCTTTATCCGCTTTCCAATTGGTATTATTCTTCTCCGCCGCCTTCTCCTCCGGCTTCCGCTGTATGCTGCGTCACGCGGAAGATCACGAATTCAGCAGGTCTTGAAGGCGCAATGCCGATGTTGCAGATCAACCGTCCGTTCATGATATCATCCCTGCTCATGGTAGAAGGCCCGATCTCCACAAAGTACGCTTCCGACGCGCTGCCTCCGGCCAGCATTCCGTTTCTCCACATGTTGTCTAAGAAACTGGAGATGGTCAGATGCACCCTCTGCCACAGCGCTGTGTCATTGGGCTCAAATACCACCCAGTTGGTGTTGGCCTTAATGCTCTCTTCCACGAAGATGAACAGACGCCGTACGTTAACGTATTTGAAGTTGCTGTTGCTGCTGGCCGTCCTCGCGCCCCATACGCGGATGCCCTGCCCGGGCAGTGCGCGGATCAGGTTGATTCCCGCAGGATTCAGGATATCCTGCTCCGCTTTGGTATAATTCACACCCAGCCCCGTACAGAATACGGTCTCGTTTGCGGGCGCCTTATGTACGCCGCGATTGATGTCCGTCCTGGAATAAACGCCCATTACCGCTCCGGAAGGCGGAATGAGGCCAGGCTGATTGGAGGAACGGTCAAACACCTGGATCCACGGATGGTACATGGCCGCATAGGTGCTGTCAATCATCTCACGGTACTGCAGCAGATCTTTGGTCTTATACATCTCTTTCGGCATATCCAGAACAGCAAACCTGCTCTTTAAGTTCTCGCAATGGCCCACCAGGGATACCACCACCTCCGGAATCGTCACACCAGGAATCGCCAGCATGCTCACCGTATTATTCTCCACGAAGGAAGCCAGGCCGGTTCTCTTTCCAGGTCCGTTATCTTCGCCGATAAAGGTTCCCGCGTTCACTCCGCTCATGGAGCCGTCCTGTCCGCCTTCCAGAGTAAAGATACCCGCAGTATTGCCTTCTCCCAGAATAGCTTCCACAGGGTTACCCGCTGTCTCTGGCGTCTGGACGGTTATCCGGATGAGTTCGCTGTTCGCCAGCCTGTAGGAAATGTAGTTGGGGTTGGCCGTATTAAAGCTAAGCCCCGTATAGTTCTCTACATCCTCTCCATAGCGGACGCTCATATCGGTCTCCACCAAATATACCAACGTCTTGGGAATGAGGGCAGTATCCACGATTTCCTGTCCGAATGCTCTCTCAAAGGTCACACTGTTGTCAAAGATGGACTGAATGCGGTTGTATTCCTCATTGCACACCACCAAATCACCTTCGCGGAAACCGTCTACGGATTTCGCCACATAGGCCTCCCCGTTCTTTCCCACCAGCTGCATTTTCTTCCGGGTAGCGGTATTCAGGGTCACCTGGATCCGGTTGCCCCATTTTCCTTCGTCCACAGCTTCTACGCCCAGAATCCCTTTCTGAACGAACGCCTTCTTCGCATCCGGAGGGATCACGCGGGACACATAACAACGAGTACCGCCGTTTGCGAAAAACTGCTCCACGCTGGGAGCCAGATATCTGTATTCCCCGTATCCAAACTCACTTAAGGGCCCCCCGAACTGTTTGATGAAACTCCTATAGCTGGTCACCAGCAATGGTGCCCCTACCGTCTGCCCTTTTTCCGCAAGGCCCACAAAGCCTGCTGTAGATGTTCCTACTCCTTCGATGGAGCGGGGCGAATTGTCATATTCTTCCACATATACGCCCGGTGAAAAATATTCTGCCATTTCTATCTCCTTTCCTTAAATGAAGCTACACCGTCACCTTGAACTGGCCCGGCGTAACGATTTTAATCATTCCGGCTCCCATGGCGCAGGTCAGAATGGAATCGCTGGACAGACACGGTTTTCCTCCCACCATGACCATTGGGGCCGAAGGCGTCCAACATCCGGCTGGCATCATCGTACATGGCTGAGGCGTCAGCACACCGAAGGCTGCTGCCGTTGCCGAAGCCACGGCCGGATTCGCGAGAGACATACACATTCCAAACGGCGCCAGGTTCACATTGGGCTGCATGTCCTGTATCGTGGCCGCCGGTTTGCCTTCCACGAGGCAGACGGCCTGGGACGTGACTACCAAATTACTCGGCGCGGTCCCGAATGGACAGGTACAGGTCGCTCCTGTTACTGCCAATAATCCCATATCACACCAATCTCCTTTCTTCCGAACTGTAAAAGTCGATCTTCCTGAACCGAGTCTCGCCATTTACCACATAGCGGATCAGATAATCCGCCGTACCGCCCTGTGCGCGTATCCGCAACAGGTATTTTCCTCCCGGATATACTTTCCCCCGGATGATTCGGGCAATCGGTTCCTCCGCTGCGCATTCTTCCATAAGGGGCTTTGCCACCTTTAAATGAAGCTTATCCGGCCGCTTCGCTATCCGAAACGTTTCAAAGCGTCCTGTTCCGGGATGAACCATCGCATAGGCTTCCTCCTCCATCGCCTTGCCCGCTATCAGGCCGATCGTCTGCTTCCTGGCCACATATCCGCTGATGAGGGCCAGCGGCCGATTCAGATCCGCCGCCTCCACAGCTTCTATTCCGGGAAGCGTCCCTTCTAGGGAAAGAACATCCACAAAACCGGAAGCTCTGGCCATCGGCATCAGATAGAAGGTAAATGTGGGAAAGTTTTTGTTCAGTTGCTCATAACAGATTTCCGCCGTTTCCGGCTCATACCCTGTCACGCGCACCTCGATCTTCGTATCCTTCCTGCCATGATTCAGAAGAATGTAAGTGCCTGTTCCCCGTTCCAAAAGCAGCAGCACATTTCCCTCTTCCAGGAATAAAACCTGCCTTTCTGAAATCAGTTCTCCGGTCGTCGTATCCACAAGCCGTACAATCAAATCAAGCTTGTATTCAATCCAAGATTCTGCCACTTACCGATCGCTCCCTCCTTCCCCTCCTATGATGTTAAGCCCAAAGTTGGCCTCGCTGACGCGAGGAGGCTCCACAACCACCTCGCTGGAAAGAAATACGGGCGCCGCCTTATAGAACAGGCTGATCTCATATGGTTTATTAATCGCCTGCCACACCCTCACCTTTTCCTCCAATGTGATCTTCGCCTGAGACAACACGATCGGAGGCTCCGATGTATCCAGCCATGGCTGCA
>USKC01000006.1 GCA_900555195.1 uncultured Lachnospiraceae bacterium | reverse complement strand
TCATAGGGATGGAGAAGATGCCCTTTGGCGGGAGGGGATGTCCTGTTCGCGGCCGGCATCTTCTCCATCCCCATGAAAAGTAACTATTTTCTTAATTTTGCACAAAATCACCTTTTTCGTAGTGACAACGTCCCTTTTTGTAGACTATAATAGAAATTGGCGCCGGTGGACAAGGCGGCGCAAGGCGCTTTTCCGCTTTGTGCCGTCTTGTCCACCGGCGATAATGACCAGGAAAGAGAGGAAAAAGAATGAAGAAATTGAGCGCACTGCTCCTTATCGGTATATCCTGCTCCGCCTTCCTTTTCGGCTGCGGTAAGCAGGAAGAAACTCCGGAAGAAACGCCTTCCGCTACCGTACAGGAGACAGCGGAAAGCCTGCCTCCTGAAACGGTGGCGGAAACAGAAACAGCTGCAGAAGATGTACCCCCGGAAGAGGGAATGGTTCGCAGCACGCTTACGAATGAATGGATCAGCGGCGACATCGCCGACCAGCGGCCCATCGCGGTCATGGTCCCCAACGATTCTTCCGCCCTGCCCCATTACAGCCTTTCCAAGGCGGATATTCTCTATGAATGCCCTGTAGAAGGCAATATCACCCGTCTCATGGCTGTCTTCAAGGACTGGGATCGGGAGGACATGGACAGGATCGGCAACGTGAGAAGCAGCCGTGATTATTTCGTTTACTGGTCCTTTGAATGGGATGCAATTTATTTCCACTTTGGAGGCCCCTACTACATCGCGGATGTCATCGAAAGAAGCAGCACGGACAATGTCACCGGCGCCAACTATGGCGGTTCCGGCAACAAGGGCGTATATGGAAATGCTTATTACCGCTCTTCTGACAGAAAAGCGCCTCAGAACGCTTATCTGAGCGCAGAAGGTGCCAATGATGCGATCGAAGCCCTAGATATCTCCAAAACCTATCGGGAAGATTATTATGAGCCCAACCATTTCCAGTTCGCCTCAGAATCTTCCCCCAATACTTTGGAACAGTACAATGATGCTTTTGATGTGAAAAAGATAGACATGGCCTCCTGCTATCCTATTTCCAAAACCTATTTTGAATACAATGAAGAGGACGGCCTTTTCTACAGGTATGAATACGGCGAACCCCATGTGGATGCGGCTTTTGACAACACACAGCTCGCCTTTAAGAACGTCCTTGTTCAGTTCACCTATCATGAAGTCAGGGATGACAACGGATATCTGGCTTTCCAGGTGCATGACGATACCAGGGACGGCTATTACTTCACCAATGGAAAAGGAATCCATGTTAACTGGGAAAAGAACGGGGATTACGAACCCACCAAATTCTATGATGATGACGGAAATGAAATCACTCTGAATACCGGAAAAACCATGATTTGCATCGTAGAAGACGGAGATGAATTCGGCTACGATTAAATCAACTGCGAAATGGACAAGCGGCCAAAAAGTCTCTTTGACATGCCCGTGACTCCTTTCCCTCCAACACAAACGAGGCGCCCATGAATCTCAGATTCGGGCGCCTTTCCTTTATATTCCGATTCGATTTGCACAGTCACTTTCCAATGCCAGAATTCCGTTCAATGAAGCGGCAGCGAATCTTCCCTTTCAGTATACATCGCCGTTGCCTATACGCATTCAGGGCACTTGCCCGTCAGCGTTGCCCATGGCGGGCAAAATAAAAAACAACAGGCGTCGTATACCCGACAGCCTGTTGCCGTTCTTATTCTCCCAGTCCGCTTTCAATCGCATGAACCAAAGACCGCAGTGCTTCTTCTTCGTCCTCGCCATCGCAGATCAGTTCTATTTCATCTCCGCATTTAACACAGGCTCCAAGAACGCTGAGTACGCTCTTGGCATTCGCCGTATTTTCCCGGAATGTAAAAGTGATCAAAGATTTAAACTGCATGGCCTCCTTGCACAGGATTCCCGCAGGCCTCAGATGCAGCCCCGTAGGATTTTTTATAACAACCTTCTGGCTTACCATGTAATCAATACCTCCTACCTTTTTATAGAACCAAACAACCCCGAACTTCTTCCGATCTTTCCCTAAATTCAGTATAGCATCATCCCCGGGTTATCTCAAGACTCAGGGCTGGCTACAGCATGATATTCTGTATCAGGTCAGCCAGTTTCCGGGCCTCTTCTTCTATCATGTTCTGGTCTTTTCCCTCGATCATCACCCGCACCTTCGGTTCTGTTCCGGATGGGCGGATGAGCACTCTTCCATCCCCGGCAAACTTCGCGTTCAGTTCCTCTATGGCTTTTGCGATCTCCGGGTATTCCATATATCTGTCCTTCTTGTGGTTCGGCACCTTGGCATTAATCAATGCCTGGGGCATAACGGTCATCACCTTCGCCAGTTCGGAAAGCGGCTTCTTGGTATCCGCCATCACTTCAAGCAGATGAAGTGCGGAAAGAAGTCCGTCACCTGTGGTATTCTCATCCAGGAAAATAATATGTCCCGACTGCTCCCCTCCAAGGCTTGCGCCGATTTCACGCATGCGCTCCAGAACATATCTGTCTCCCACCTTGGTCTGTTCCAAATTCAGATGTTCTCTTTCTCCCATCTTGAAAAAGCCCAGATTGCTCATGACTGTGGCCACAATCGTATCCTTTTTCAGTTTTCCCTGATCCCTCATGTGCACGCCGACAATTCCCATAATCTGATCGCCGTCCACAATCTCACCATTTTCGTCCACAGCCAACAGGCGATCCGCATCCCCGTCAAATGCGAGCCCCACATCCGCTTTCTCATACACCACTCTGGCCTGCAGCTCTTCCATATGGGTGGAACCACAGTTGGCATTGATGTTCGTCCCGTCCGGCATGTTATGGATAGGAACCACATTCGCTCCCAGTTCGCGAAGCGCCTCCACAGAAGTATAGTGAGAAGCGCCCTCCGCGCAGTCAACCACAATTTTCATTCCTTCCAGATTTACAGGAACCATCTGTATGGCATGGTTGATATACTCTTCCCTGGCATCGGTCCTGTATTTGATTTTGCCGATTCTGGTTCCGGTAGGGAACTCCACGCCCTTCATGCCGCTGTTTATCAACGCTTCAATCTCATCTTCCAATGCATCCGGAAGCTTATAGCCATCTTTGTCAAAGAATTTGATCCCATTGAATTCCACCGGATTATGGGACGCAGAGATCACCACGCCCGCCTCCACTTTATACTTTTTTGTCAGATATGCGACCGCCGGGGTAGGGATAACGCCCACATAGACCGCATTGGCGCCAACGCTGCAGATCCCTGCCATAAGGGCATTTGCCAGCATATCACAGGAAATACGGGTATCACATCCTACCATGATCGTCGGTTTATGCGCGTTCTCTTTGGTCAGCACAGTGGCGCCGGCCTGCCCCAGCTGCATCGCAAGCAGGGGGGTCAGTTCCTCATTCGCTACGCCTCTTACTCCATCTGTTCCAAATAATCTAGCCATCTTTTTCCTCTCATTCTTCCAGGCAATCTCCATGGATTTTATTCGCTTACTGTCGATTCCTGAACCGTTCTGACAATATTCACCGAAGCAACCACATTCTGCGCCAGGCTCACGCCATCCGGCAACAGAACGCTTACCTCCATCTGTACTGTTCCTTCTTCCAACTCCGTCAAGCCTTGATTCTGCATCCATGCAGCCACATCAATTATTCCTGTAAGTTCTCCAATGGCTACCTGGTTCAGATTATCCTGCAGCCCTCTTAGCCTAATGGATACTGGTTCCTCCGCCACTAGAGACACCTGATAGCCTTCCGGAACATTCTGTATTTGAATCCTAGCCTGAGCCAACTCGCCTGTCCTGTCCACAAGCGGTTCAATGTTCACCGTTACAGCTACTTTTCCACTGAATTCGTCCGAAGTATTCACCAAGGACACTCCTTCAGGAAGATAATTCTGTATATCAATCAATTGGGTTACATCTTCCGTAGCCCCTGTCAAATCCAATTCTTCTGCTGGTATCGTGATCTCCGAAATTCCATCCAGCACGTTGCTCCTGCCGGCTATGGTTACAGTCTCCGGCGCGCAGCTGATCTCTCCTGTAGCAACATATCCTGCTGCCGGTTCCCCGGTTACTGACAAACTGATCGGCACCTCTTTCGTCTCCAGGATGGTAATAGACAGATTCGTCGTACTGATGCTCTTAACGATCCGGTTATCCGTAATCTCTTCGCCATCCGCATTCAATAGCTTGATGGGCTCAGTAATATTAATGCTTTCTGTAAGGCCATTCACATCTGCCTCCACAACAGCCTGTTCCACCTGGGAAATCAGGGACTCCGGACCGGAAATTTTCAGCGCATTGCCATCTGTCGTGGACACTCTGCTCACCACATACCCGTCCGCCGGACTTCCTGACTGCACAATGTCGATCACCAGCTGACGTTCTATTCTGTTTTCCACTTCCAGCTTCACCATATCAATGCTTCCGCGTATCTCCTGGATTTCACGCTCCTGCGTATTGCTGACAGAAAGCCGGATCGGCACCGTATTTGTAAAGGACAATTCCGAAAAATCGGCCGTAGCGGTAATGTCTGAAGCGCTGATACCTTCCAGCACGCTGCGGCTGGCGCGTATCGTAACCGTCAGCGAATCCGTATCATCCAGCACCTCATATGTCTTGCCCGCATCCGTAAGCAAATTGGTATTCTTCAGCTCCACCTGGATATTCCGGTAAGATTGCGTCCCCATCGGATTATTGATGTTTACAGAAACCAGCCAAAGCAGAATCGCGAAAATCACCGCCATGATTTTCAGGCCGATGTTATGCAGCAGTTTATTTGTTTTTTTCATTCTTCGGCCACCCTTTCCAGATCTTGCGTTCCTTTTCTGCGGCCGGCTTGTTCTGGATCTTTTTTAATTCTTCTTCCAATTCCGGACCCGTAAGGCCGCGGGAAAGCCTGCCTTCGTAAGCCACGCTGATGCTTCCTGTTTCCTCCGAAACGATCACCGTCATGGAATCCGTCACCTCGGATACGCCAACGCCCGCCCTGTGTCTGGTTCCCAGTTCCTTGCTTAAGGACATGTTATCAGAAAGAGGCAGATAACAGGTGGCAGAGGTGATCCGGTCTCCCCGGACGATCACGGCGCCATCGTGCAGCGGCGTATTATGCTCAAAAATATTAATCAGCAGCTGGCTGGTCACAATGCCATCCACCGCGATCCCCGTTCTTTCATACTCCATCAGCGGGTCGTTCTGCGCAACGACAATAAGGGCTCCGGTTTTCACCTTGCCCATGTCCACACACGCTTTTGCAATTTCATGGACCGTCTTATCCGAAAACAGCCCTGCAGCGCTCTTCCCTGACTCAAAGGGAATAATGGTGGAAAGAAACTCCTTCTTACCCAGCTGTTCCAGCGCATTGCGCAGTTCCGGCTGGAGGATGACGAGCAGGCCAAACGCGCCATACATAAGCGCGTTCTGCGCGATCCAAAGGATCGTGTTCATCTCAAAGAATGCCGCCACCAGAATGAATACCATGATGAATACAACGCCCTTTACAATCACCCAGGCTTTTGTATTTCTTATCCACACCATGATATGGTATACCACAAAGGATATGATAATAATTTCTACAATATCCGTCACCTGAAGGGATGGAATCCGTGACAGATAATTATCCGCAAAGGTTCTAATCAATTCCATATTCATTCAGACCCGCTATTTATGCACAGCGTCCCGCATATTCGTATGTCTCACCTTGCGGTTATTGCGCTGTGTCGTTATTTTTTTCACTTTTTTCTCAGGCGTTGATACCGCCATCTTGGGTACCGCCTTCACATAATAATAATACTCCTCGTCCTCAAACTGCACCTTTTCCACTCTGGAATAATCCAGGTTAAATCGGAAGAACTGTACCAGAAAAGCCAGCACCGCTGCTGCAATGCTTCCAAGAAGCACCCCTCCGATCGAAAAAGAAGCCTCATAGATCAGATCTCCAACCAGAAGAATGACAATATCCAGCAGCACGCCGCTGATGATGGCAATGGTCCACGCATAGTCCACGGACAGCCTTCTCACCAGATATACCAGAATCACTGTCACCGCAAACGCAGCGACCACAATCTGCATCTCCCTGTTTCCGATCACCCCATCCAATATATCCCGAATCCTCTGAACCATAGCCTCGGTCTCAGTAGCCCCCAGCATGGAAGCATTCGCTGACATATAGCTGATCATATAGTATACGATCACTCCGCAGGCAACGGTCACCGCTGAAAACGGATTGCCCAGAAGGCCGGCCAGGATCGGGGCAGCATAGGGAACCCTCAGCACAAACAGCATCGGCGTAATCACCACAAGCGCAGAACTCTTCGGGGAGAATCTGAAGTACAGCAAAAACAGCAGCAAAAAAATGACCAAGGCGATGGCAGCGCATTCAAGCGACACCTCATACAGATGCAGGGTCACAAATCCTGCCGCCACAAACAACAAAAAGTTCTTCGGCATAAAAGAGCAGAGCAGGGATACGATTAACACCACCGCTATCCCGTTCAGCTGCGTCATATACCCCAGTTCCCCATTAATCATCAGCAGGCAGGCCAATGCGAGCAGGAATTTCAAAAGCGGTATGATATATTCTTCATATTTTACATAGAAATTTCTTATATATTCTCGAATTACCAGCAATGATGTTGTCATAAAAATTCCTCTCAGGAAATCCGGACGTTTCCTACGCCGCAGATATCATTCCTCCTCTTCCTCACTCCCGTCAATTTCCGTCAACATTTTGTCAAAGAGAACCGTTTCTTTAAATGCCTTGCTGTATGTCACATGGGAGACTATCCAAGTGATCGCCAAGTATATCGCGCACAAAATAACGTAAGCCAAAGCCATTCTTTTGCCCAGATCCCATATTCCATCCACAGACAGGCTGTAAAACCTTTCCATAATGGCGTCAATGCGGTACACCGCGTAGATACCCACCAGGATTGCGAAAGCAATGGTGGTATAGATCCAGGTCTTAAGCAGCTGAAAGCCCACATAATCGCTTCTGAAATAGCTGCAGATCTCTTCATCCCGCCGTCCCTGCCGTTTTTCATATGCCGCCATCCGGGTCATGGTTGCCACTTTTTCTTCATTTATCATAACAAGCCTCTTTCCCTTCTACAGCCCTTTCCCAATCGCCAGGGCCACAAAAAAGATATGACTGATACCGGCCCGTCGGCATTCCAAGGCCGCCGCATCCACCGTGCTTCCAGTGGTATAAATGTCATCAATAATTACAATCGTATTTAATTTTACATCATTTGGTATGATTTTAAAAGCTTTTTTCAAATTATTTTGGCGCTTTTCTCCTTCCAGTTCCTTCTGCGGAAGGGTATTTTTGACCCGGATCAGGTAATTGGATAACACCGGAATTCCAAGCCTGCTCCCCAATTCTTGGGCCAACAGTTCCGCCTGATTATATCCCCGCTTTCTCTCCCTGGCCGGATGCAGGGGCACAGGCACCAGCGCATCCGGCTTCCAGGAAAGGATCTCCTTTCCCAGGCGTTCCGCCAGCATGCCTCCCAGATACTGCGCATATTCTCTTCTCCCGCCGTATTTCAAACGATATATGGTCTGCCGGATGCACGGATAGGAATATAATGCCAGGCCTCTGTCATAGTAATGCCTGCGCCGTCTGCAATCGTAGCAGAATTCTTCCCCTTCCTCCTGAAGCTGCTTTCCGCACTTTCTGCAGACCGGCTCATGGATATAGACCAGTCTGTCCGCACAAGACGGACAGATCAATCCCCACCCCGGTTTCACCGGCCGGTCACAGACCGGACACCTCCTGGGATACAGCAGGCTGCAGAAAATACCCGCCGCGTTCTTTGCCTTTTTTATAATCCTTTTACGCATAGCCTCCTATTGGGCCATAATTTCCCGGATTCTCACGCATAATCCTGTATAACGCTTCGCTTCGCTCTCATTGGCGATCATTTCCCGAACCACCTGGCTGCTTCCCAGGATTGTCACACAATTCTTGGCGCGGGTCACTCCTGTATAGAGCAGATTCCTGTTGAACAGCATCCTCGGCCCTCCCAGCAACGGCATGATTACCGCAGGATACTCGCTCCCCTGCGATTTATGAATGGTGATGGCATAAGCCAGTTCCAATTCGGACAGCTGCTCAAAGCTGTAGGTCACCTGCCTGTGTTCGTCAAATTCCACCACAACCGTCTGTGCATAATCATCGATCTGCTTCAGGATCCCCATATCCCCATTGAAAATCCCTACTCCCCGATCCACCGGAATGCCGTATTTACTCACGACCTCCCACTCCAGCTGATAATTGTTTTTTGTCTGCATCACCTTATCCCCCTCCCGAAACAGCGCAGACGGCGTCTGGTGTTCTTTCTTGGAAGGAGATTTCGGGTTCAGATATTCCTGCAGAATCTGGTTGAGCGTTTCCACTCCCAGATTCCCCTTTCTCATAGGCGTGAGCACCTGGATATCCAGAGGGCCAGCCTGCACATAACGCGGCAGCTTTTCCCGAATCAAGAGAATCATATGTTTATAGATCACCTGAACGTTTTCCCTCTCCAGGAAAAAGAAATCCCTGCTTTTATTATCTAGGGCGATGTCCTGCCCTTCATTGATTTTATGCGCATTCAACACGATGTCGCTGCCGCCAGCCTGACGAAAAATCTTCTTCAGCTCCACAACCGGAAACGCGCCGCTTCGGATCAAATCCCGAAGAACCTGTCCGGGCCCTACGGAAGGAAGCTGATTCACATCCCCCACCAGCACCAGGCGAGTACCCGGCGTGACCGCTTTCAGGAGCGCGCAGAACAGGTGTATATCCACCATGGACATCTCATCCACGATCACCACATCCGCCTCCAGAGGATTCTCTTCATTCCGTTCAAAGCGGGCTGGAGATGCGGCCGAAAGGCCATTTTCCCCTTCCTCCGGCCTGCCTGACAGTTCCAGAAGCCGGTGAATGGTCCTTGCCTCATATCCCGTGGCCTCCGTCATCCGCTTAGCCGCCCGCCCCGTCGGCGCGGCCAACAGGATATCCATATCCTCCGCCGCAAAGTACCTGATGATAGTATTAATGGTCGTAGTCTTTCCTGTACCCGGCCCTCCCGTGAGGATCATCAGGCCATGTTTGATGCATTCCAGCACTGCCCGCTGCTGCAGTTCTTCCAATTCAATTCCGGCGCTCTCTGCCAGCCTCCGTATCTGTGCCATCACCTTCTCTTCCTCAGAAGGCAGCAGCTCATCTCCAAATACCATGTTCACATTTAATTCCCGCAGCAGGCTGGCGCAGGAAAGTTCCGTATAATAATAGGAGGCTGCGTAAACGCAGGTCTCTTCCCCTTCCTGTTTGAGCACCAGTTTCTTATCCATGGCCAGATTCGGGATCTGAATGTCCACATATTCTTCCGCCAGTCCCAGAAGCTGCGCCGCCTTCGTCACGAGAAGCTGCCGCGGAAGATAGGTATGGCCGTCCATAGCTGCCAGCTGCATGGTATACAAAATTCCGCTGCGGATTCTGAAATCCGAATCCGTATGGATCCCTATCCGGCTCGCCAGCTCATCCGCCCGTCTGAATCCGATTCCATCAATGTCTTCCGCAAGGCGATAGGGATTTTCTTCCAGAATATGGTACAGTTCCATCTCATAGGTTTTGTAGATCTTCACAGCGAGGGTATTGGAAATCCCGAACTTCTGCAGATAAAGCATGGCTTCGCGCATGCCCTTTTTCTCTTCCACCTGTTCACTGATCTGTCTGGCGCTGCGGTCGCTGATCCCCTTGACTTCCGCAAGCCGCTCCGGTTCCTCTTCCATGATCCGGAACGTGTCTTTTCCAAACTTCTTCACAATGCGCGCTGCAAGGGATGGCCCCACACCCCTAATCGCTCCGGAACCGAGATATCGCTCAATGCTGCGTTCATCTTCCAGTTCCACCTGTTTATACTGCTCCACACGGAATTGGCTGCCATATACGGCGTGCTCCACATAGCCGCCGGACAGTTCCAGGCTTTCTCCCTCATCAATCATCTGGAATGTTCCAACGCAGGTAACCTCTTCCCCATCCGCAGCCAGTTCAAAAACCGTATAACCGTTATCCGCATTTCTGTATATGATATGCTCTACATAACCCGCTACCTTTTCCAACTCGCGCCTCTCCTGTACGCCCCATGGCAAAAAAGGCTACCCCATCGGAGCAGCCTCGCCATTTTTCTTCATCCGGTCTTAAATCTCGTCTTTATAACCGCCAAGGAATTCTACATACTTGCCCGTTCCAATCGCCACTGCGGTCATCGGATCTTCCGCCGTCATGGTATTGATTCCCGTTCTGTCACTAATCAGTTCTTCCAGCCCGCGAAGCAGACTTCCGCCGCCCGTCAGCACAATACCTCTGTCAGCGATATCCGCAGCCAGTTCCGGAGGAGTTCTCTCCAATACGCTGTGAATCGCCTCCACAATCTGCAGGGTAGGCTCGCGCAGCGCTTCTTCCGTCTCTTCAGAGGACACTTTCACCGTCTTGGGCAGACCGGTGACAAGATTTCGTCCTCTCACATCCATGTAGTCCGGCTCAGGACGCTTATAGGCGGAGCCTATCTTGATCTTGATATCCTCAGCCGTTCTCTCTCCGATGAGCAGATTATGTTTCTTACGCATATAGCGGACAATCGCCTCGTCAAAATCATCGCCTGCAATCTTAATGGATGCGCTCACAACCGTGCCTCCAAGCGAGATCACCGCAATATCCGATGTTCCGCCTCCAATATCCACGATCATGTTGCCACAGGGTCTGGAAATATCAATTCCCGCCCCGATTGCTGCCGCGATGGGTTCCTCAATGATGGACACTTCTCTCGCGCCTGCCTGATAGGTGGCGTCCTCCACAGCTTTCTTCTCCACCTCTGTCACGCCGCTGGGAACGCACACAGCGATGCGGGGCTTGCGGAACGTCTTTCTTCCAAGCGCCTTCTGTATGAAATGCTTTAACATTTTCTCCGTAACGGTATAATCAGAAATTACGCCCTGACGCAGAGGTCTGACAGCTACAATGTTGCCAGGCGTACGTCCCAACATCAGCCTGGCATCTTCTCCAATCGCCTTAATTTTATTCGTGTCCCTGTCAAAGGCCACAACGCTCGGCTCCTTTAACACGACTCCCTTTCCTCTGATATACACCAAAATGCTGGCTGTTCCCAGGTCGATTCCAATATCCGTATACTGCATACATTTCCTCCATTCTAAATGAAGACAGCGCAGAAATCTATTTCCATGAGGCTCCTGCGCATTGTTGTCTCTATTCTATTATGAACCATTCTCCGTACTTCAAGCATACATTCTGCAAATTATCTTCCATAAAACAGATAAAGCGGAACTTGTCAAAATACTGTTAATTTTCAGTCAAAATACCCGTTTCTAATTCAATGCAAAATATACCATTGGTTATTATAACCCAAAAAAACTGCCTTGCAAAGAGGTTTCATAAAAAATTAAAACTTTTGGGATATTCATCCCAGTCCCGCGTGGGCCGCAGTCCGGAGCCTGCTTGAGACGCCCTGCCCTTCCCTGGAACCAATGGCATGCTTCCCGCGGGGCCTTTAAAAACGTCGGCACTTACGCGCCGTCTTTTGGCACGTTATGTGCCGATACGTTTTTAACGGAGAGAGAGCGTCCCTGCGGAAAGAATGTCCCAGGGCATTGGGAAGCACGCCTCAGGCTCCGGACAGACCCGGATGGGGCAGGGCGGAATGACAACCGCTATCTGCTGCCTGTTTGCTTTTCGGGCTTAAACATAGCCAAGCGGAGGGAGATATGGTAGAATAGGCATAATGAGAGAAATGGAGGTATGCGGATAGATGAAAAAGATTATAGTGACCGGCTGCAACGGGCAGCTGGGAAGGGCGGTGAACGCGTTTTATAAGGGCGCGGAGGACATCAGTTTTGTGAACACGGATGTGGGAGAACTGGATATCACGGATGTGGACAAGGTGATGGAGCTGGCGCGCGAGGTGAAGCCTTATGCGATCATTAATTGCGCGGCGCATACGAACGTGGATAAATGTGAGACGGATTATGAGAATGCGTTCCGGATCAATGCGATCGGCGCGCGGAACCTGGCGATCGCATCCAGGGAGACGGGGGCGAAGCTGATGCATATTTCCACGGATTATGTATTCGATGGAAAGAATCGGGAGAATCCGTATGTGGAGACGGACAAAACAGATCCGCAGAGCGCTTACGGTTCTACCAAGCTGGCAGGGGAAGAGTATGTGAAAGATTTTGCGGATCGGTATTTTATCCTGAGGACCGCATGGCTGTATGGGGACGGCAGAAACTTTGCCAGGACGATGCTGAAGCTGTCAGAGACCCATGACCAGATTCGTGTGGTGTGCGATCAGGTAGGTTCTCCCACCAGCGCGTCTGAACTGGCCAAGGCGATCGGCGCACTGCTTTTTACGGAGAATTACGGCCTGTTCCATGCAACTTGTGAAGGAAGCTGCTGCTGGGCTGATTTTGCGCGGGAGGTGCTTCGGCTGGCGGGAAAAAAGACGCAGATCATTGACGTTACCACGGAGGAATATGGGGCGGCTGCGCCGAGACCTGCGTACTCGATTCTGGAAAACAGGATGTTCAAGCTGACCACGGATTTCATGTTTGCGGACTGGCACGATGCGATTGAAGAATATATGCGGACGGAGAGATAAAGAAAAGGCGCCGGCTCAGGCGCCTTTTTTTAATGAACGGTGTGAGGGGAGTTTTTCTCCCTGGGCATCGTATCCGGCATCTCCAGGCTGGCATAGATCAGCAGCGGCATGGAGAAGACCAGGGGATAGATATACCGCATGTCGCTGGCCACGGGCGTGGCCAGACAGAGGGTGAGGACGAGGGCGAAGAAAGGGACAAAGAGAGTCAGGTTCTTCCTTCGTCCGTTTCGTAGGCAGTTGACAAAGAGGAACAGGGCTGCCCAGGTGAACGCTCCGGGACTGTAGAGGAGGCCGTACAGAGGGAAAATGGTATAGAGCTTTCCAAGGATTTCCACCGTTTTCCAGACGATGGTCCCCCTCAGGATGGGCTGCCAGGAAAGGCCCTCTTCGTTCGGCGAGATGCCTTCGTTGGTGAGAAGCCCTGGGGCGGCGGGGAACCAATATCCCTTGGTCTGATCCACGAAAGCGTTCCAGTAATCCAGCGGATAAGAGATGCCGAGCGAAAGCCACAGCTTCAGATATTCCAGCTTGTGGGTTTCCAGATATTCCGGATTGCCATACTGGATGAGGGCCTTAATGGGATCAGAAAGTTCCGGCTGATAATAGCTGGCGATGGAGTCATAATCCACGGTCTGTTCTAGAAGCTGGATCTGTTCTTCGCTGAGTTTTCTTCCTTCATATACCACGCGGGCGATCTGCTGGGCCGGAATGGAGATGGATTCGGAGAACGCCGGCTTTTCCACGCCCAACGCATGATACAGGGGGCCTTTTATGAGAAGGGAAAGGCCCAGGACAATCGCCAGCGCGGGTAGGAGGAGCCGGTATTCCTTCCTGAGGGAAAAGAGCAGGAAGGGAACGGTCAAAAGAAAGACATACAGGCCGTTGGAACGCATCAGAGTGAGAAGAAGGCCAAAGAGGCACAGCTTGACAAACAGAGGAAGGCGTTCTGCCAGGGCGGCTCTGGTGAGATGTTCCCCTTCGTTTTCCAGATGCAGGAGCTGATATAGGGAAAGCGCGAAGATCAGCATTACGCCGGAGAAAAGGATGTCTTTCCACAGGGTGACGGAATAAATTCCATTATATGGAATGAGCGCATAAAAAAGCAGAAAGAAAAAACAGAGTTTTTTGCCTGCGTTGTATCGGTATAAAACGCAGATGCAGTATAGGATGATAAGGGCCATGGCAACCATCTGAAATACCGTATAGCAGGCGATGGCGGCATAAACATTGTCAAAAACAGCCATGCCGGCGCGCAGAAAAAGCTGCAGGATCAGCGTGTGAAGGAAAGGATGATGATCGCTGTATCCGGTTAGCCCCATGGCCTGACGGTATTGGCTCAGGCTGTCGGGCGTCATCACGCCTGGGAAATTGTAAAGAAACCAGGGAAGCCAGCAGCACAGCAAAATGCCGGGAATGAGGATTTTTACCTGAAGAGGAAGGCGGGAGCCTTCCGGAGAAGGCTTTTTCAGCGCGAGAATGCGTTGGGAACGGCCTTCCAGGACAAGCAGCAGATATTTCAGGCAGTGAAAAAAAAGAACCAGGAGCCCTGCTGCCGTCATGAGAAGATAGAAGGCGCGAAACAGGGGATTTTCCAGGGAGCCGGTGAGGTTCTGGTGCTCAGCTGCCAGATAGAAGCAGGTAAAGAGCAGGCCCAGAAGAAATGCGGACCGGAACCTTTTCTGAGCCGGGAGGGAGCGCACGAGACGTTTGCCGTCTTTCTGAATCAGGGCCTCCTTTTCCCGAACGGTTGCAAACAGGAAGAACTGAAAACAAACAAAGAATAGAACCAGGGTGATGATACTGGTGGTGGAAAGCTGCCCGATATTGGACAGAGCGAAAGCAGCCAGATAGCTTTGGGCGGCGATCACACATTTTTCTTTTCCTGTAGTCATACGGATCTCCATTCTGCCGCCGGCAGCGCGGCCTGTGTTCCGCCTCTGCGGACGGTCTGCCGTTTATTTGATAGAAATTTACCATTTCCTGCGATATTCCAGGGGCGTCATATTCTCCGCCTTTTTAAATACTTTGATAAAATAGCCGGCATCTGCAAATCCGCAGTCCGCTGCGATTTCCTCAACGGAACTGTCGGAAAACCGAAGCAGGGATTTGGCGCGCGAGAGGCGCATGGCGGTCAGATCGCTTCCGATGGTGATGCCATAATGCTTCTTATATTCCCTGGCCAGGTGATACTTGCTGATGAAAAAATGGCCGGAAAGGCTTTCCAGAGTGATTTTTTCCGGATAATGTTCCTCCAGATACCGCCGGATCTGGGCGAGCTTGGAGGCGGTGGCGCTGCCGGAAGAGCCTTCCGGCTTATTTTCTATAAAACAGAGGGTGATCAGATCTGTCAGGTACTTGTGCGCGGTCAATTCCATGAAAGACGGCTTATCATGCATCAGTCCATACAGAGCGGTTAAACTATCAAGAAAGGGGGCGATATCGGCTGGATGGAAGATCGAGCTGCGCTCCTGTCCCTGATAGGTTTGATAATAATCGTCCGCACCATTTCCGTTGAAGTGCACCCACATCAGCGTCCAGGGGTGTTCTGCCGTGCTTTCATGGGCATACTGGTTCCGGCAGTTGATATAGACGCAGTCACCCGCATGAAGGAAATGTTTTCGCCCGCGGTAAGTGAGATATCCCTCGCCCTTTCTGACCGTCAGGAAGAGGTAGGAACTCAGATTTTGTCTGGAACTGATATGCGGTTCCATGCTCGTGAGCGTTCCGATTTCCTGCACATACAAATAATGCTGTTTTGCATATCCGGAAGGCGTAGCCAACACCCGATCCGATAAAGATTTTGCCATAAGTCCCCCATATTTCCTTCAAAATTCAGCCAAAAACATTATACAATAATCCATTTCTGATAGCAATATATTCCTATTTGTCGGCAAGATAATAAATTGCCATCAGGAAAATTAAATGCTATATTTTCATGAGGTCGCAGCAAAATAAAGCATATGACCATCCCGTCGTCCGAACATGCTGTGGGTTGGGGCAGGTGATGGGATTGTTGAAGAGAAGGAAAGAGAGGATGCGGATGTATGAATAACGTGGCTTTGATAACAGGAGTGAACGGGCAGGATGGTTCCTATCTGGCTGAATTTCTGCTGGAGAAAGGGTATGAGGTGCACGGCCTGGTGCGCAGGCACAGCATTTCAGTGACCGGCAGGATTGACCATTTGATCCATTCTCCTTATAATAATGTTAAGTTTTTTCTGCATTATGCGGATACGACAGATTCCAGCGCCCTGATGCGCCTGATGGCGGAGATAAAGCCCACGGAGGTGTATAATCTGGCGGCGCAGTCCCATGTGGGGATCTCCTTTGAAGTGCCCGAATATACGGCGGACGCAACGGGTATCAGCACGCTGAAGCTTCTTGAGGCGATCCGGATCAACGGAGGGCCCTGCCGTTTTTATCAGGCGTCCACTTCAGAATTGTTCGGCGGCCTGCCGGAAACAGCGCCGCAGAGTGAGAAGACGCCTTTCTATCCGAAGAGCCCCTACGGCGTGGCCAAGCTGTATTCCTATTGGATTACGGTTAACTATCGGGAGTCTTATAACATGTTCGCCTGCAACGGCATTCTGTTCAACCATGAGTCGCCCCGCAGAGGGGAAAATTTTGTAACCAGGAAGATTACGCTGGCGATTGCCAACATCCTGGCGGGAAAGCAGGAGAAGCTTTCCCTGGGCAACATGAATGCGAAGCGCGACTGGGGATTTGCCGGAGACTATGTGGAAGGCATGTGGCTGATGCTGCAGCAGGATAAGCCGGGAGATTATGTGCTGTCCACCAATGAGACCCACACGGTTAGGGAATTCGTGGAAGCGGCTTTTGAAGAGGTGGGAATTCAGATCCGCTGGGAAGGAACCGGCGTGAGGGAAAAGGGATATGATGCGCAGACAGGCCGGCTTCTGGTGGATGTGAATCCGGAATTTTATCGCCCGGCGGAGGTGGAATTCCTCTGGGGAAACTGCGAGAAAGCGGAAAGAGAGCTGGGCTGGAAGCGGAAAGTGGATTTTAAAGGCCTTGTGGCAATGATGATGAACGCGGATATGAAGGCGGCAACCGGCATGAGCTGCGAGGAGTACAAAGCGCGCAGATGAGTTTCCGCTTGCGGTGTCTGTCATGGGGAAAGCAGGGCGTAGGATAAGAAAGGCAAGGAAAACGAATGCTGTATGTACTATTGAATTGGGGCTATCTGTTCGCAACTGCTTTTTTGACCGGTTTTGCCGTCCTGCGGCCCTTCCGGCGCCTGGGCTATTGCTGTGGAAAGGCGACCGGGATGCTCATGGCAGGCCTTGCGGCGCTTACGGTATATGCACAGGTATTCAGCCTTTTTGGGGGCGTGGGTCTTTGGGCCAATGTGCTCCTGATCCTGTTTTGCCTGTTGGTTATCGTATTGTGGCATAGGCAGCTGCTTTCCTTCTGGAAGAAGAAGACGGCAGCTGCCGGACCGGCCGGCCTGGTGCTGCTGGCATGTCTTATTCTGCTTATGGCCTATGGAACCTCCAGAGGATATATGCATGTGGACACGGGGCTGTATCACGCACAGGCCATCCGGTGGATCGAAGAGTACGGCGTGGTATGCGGGCTGGGCAACCTACACAGCCGCTTTGCCTATAACAGCGCAGCCTTCGCCCTCTGCGCCCTTTACAGCATGAAATGGCTGTTCGGAGAGTCCTTGCATACGGTGCAGGGATTTCTTGCGTTGGTGGTGGCGGTTCAGTGCGCTGGAATATTTGGCATAAGACGGCGCAGCCATCTCCTGGTTTCGGACTTTGTCCGGCTGGGCGCGATTTATTATCTGACGGTTCTGTTCGGAGAAATGGTATCCCCTGCTTCCGATTATTTTGCCATGCTGCTTTTATTCTATGTGCTGATCGCATGGCTGGATCTGATGGAAAGGAAAGAGGGAAATGTCACACCGTATGCGCTTCTGTCCCTGCTGCTTGTGTTTGCGGTGACGGTGAAGGTATCTGCCGCGGTGGTGCTTCTGCTGGTTCTGAAGCCCGCCATTATGCTGATTCGGGACAGAAAATGGAAGCAGATCGGCCTGTATCTGGGCCTTGGCCTGGGAATCTGCATTCCCTGGCTGATCCGGGGCGTGCTGATATCAGGCTGGCTGCTCTATCCGTTCACATTTCTGGATCTGTTTCAGGTGGACTGGAAGATTGAAAAAGGGTATGCGGATTGCGATGCCAAGGAGATCCAGGTGTTTGCCAGGCTGTTGTATGACGTAAACCTGTATGACACGCCGTTTGCGGTGTGGGTTAGAGGATGGTTCGCGGCGCTGAAGGGGCTGGAAAAGGTCTGGGTATTATCCAGCGCGCTCGGCGTGGTAGCAGGAGCGGGAACGATCGTGTATACGTTCCTGGCGGGACGAAGCAGAGGCGCAAGAAAGGTGGACTGGGATTGGGTGCTGTATGCGTTCGTTTTGATCGTTGGCTATCTGTTCTGGCAGTTTTCTGCCCCGCTGGTGCGCTATGGCTATGTCTATATCGTGGCTCTTCCGACGGGGGTGGGGGGATTTATATACTGCCATCTGTTCGGCCGGGGACGAAAGGAGATCGGGAGGAGGCTGTTCCTGATCGCTGCTGCGATTTTTGCGCTGTATAAGGCGGCTGACCTGGCGGGGGCCATTTCACGGACGGCGGCGGAGCCTTATTATATCAGGCAGCAGGACTATGGAACGTTTGAGGCGTTTACTTATGAGGTGGACGGCGTGACGGTCTATGTGCCGGCGGATGGCGGACAGATTGGATATGATCTGTTTCCTTCTTCTCCCCGTGTGCAGGAGATCGAACTGAGGGGGAAGGGAAAGGAAACCGGGGATCTGCGGTATGGATTCAGGGCGGCAGGAAGTGAGAATACGCCATAAAAGAGGGAGTACGGCAACGGTTCAGCCCTGTCTGGACCGTTAGAGCATGAAGGAGAAATACGGGGCGGAAACGCTCCAGGATGGAGACGAAATATGGGAAAAATTGAGAAAACGGATAAAATTTATGTGGCGGGCCACAGAGGGCTGGTGGGAAGCGCCATTGTAAGAAATCTGAAGGCCAAAGGATATGAGCAGGTGATCGGAAGAACGCATAAAGAACTGGATCTGACAGAGCAGCAGGCGGTGCGTGACTTCTTTGAACAGGAAAGGCCGGATGTGGTGGTGCTGGCAGCGGCCAAAGTGGGCGGCATCCATGCCAATGAAACGGCGCCTGCACAGTTCGCCTATGAGAACATGCAGATCCAGTGCAACGTGATCAAATGCTGTCATGATTATCAGGTGAAAAAACTGCTGTTTTTGGGCAGTACCTGTATTTATCCCAGGATGGCGCCTCAGCCGATCCCGGAGGACGCGCTTTTGACCGGCCCGCTGGAGAAGACGAACGAAGCATATGCCATTGCGAAGATCGCGGGGCTGAAGATGTGCCAGTTCTTCAAGCAGCAGTATGGGGACGATTTCATCAGCTGTATGCCGACCAACCTGTATGGGCCGTATGATAACTATGACCTGCAGGGAAGCCATGTCCTGCCGGCCATGATCCGCAAATTCCACGAGGCGAAGAAAAACGGCGCCCCCACTGTGGAACTGTGGGGAACCGGTTCCCCGCTCAGGGAGTTTCTGTATGTGGACGATATGGCGGATGCCTGCGTATTTCTTCTGGAGAATTACAGCGGGGAAAGCCATGTGAATATCGGCACCGGAAAGGAAGTGACCATCCGGCAGCTGGCGGAAATCGTGAAGGAGACCGTGGGATATGAAGGCCGGATCGTCTGGAACGATCAGATGCCGGACGGCACGCCCAGGAAGCTTACGGATGTGACGATGCTGCACGGGCTGGGATGGACGCATAAGGTAGAGCTTCCGGAAGGCGTGAAGCTGGCCTACGATTGGTTCCGGGAAAATATTGATCAGGCGCGCGGAATGTGAGAACCCTGCGAAGCGGCAGGGCGGACAAAAGATGCGCGGATAGAAAAAGAAAGGCGGACTGGCAGAATGATAACCTATGGAGTAGTGATGGCGGGGGGCGGCGGAACCAGGCTTTGGCCCCTGTCCACCAGCAGAAAACCCAAACAGTTTTTGAATCTTTCCGGAAGGGAAACGCTGGTAAATGAAGCGATAGACCGTCTGGCAGGGGTGACGGGGAGGGAGAATATTTTCATCGTCACCAACGCATCCCAGGTGCCGCTGATGTTGGAACAGACGGCGGGAAGGGTGGATAGGGCGCATATTCTCGCGGAGCCGGCGGCCAGAAATACGGCGGCTTGCATCGGATATGCGGCAATCACGATCCTGAAGAAGTATGGGGACGGCATCATGTGCGTGGTGCCCTCCGACCCCTATATTCAGGATGAAGATGGATTCCGGGAAGTGCTGAAGGAGGCTGTGGCGGCGGCAGAAGAGACGGATGCGCTGGTGACCATAGGCATTCGCCCTACATTCCCCTCTACCGGGTACGGCTATATCCGGAACGAGGCGGTGGAAGGAAAGCGTTACCGGAAAGTAGTGGAATTCGTGGAAAAACCTGACGCCGAGACGGCAAAACGCTATCTGCAGGAAGGCTGTTATTCCTGGAACAGCGGGATGTTCATCTGGAAGGCGTCCACGATCCTTTCCTGGTATGAAAAGCTGCTTCCGGACATTTATGCGTGCCTGATGCGGCTGGCGGAAGGCTTTGGAACGCCTGAGGAAGAACGGCTGCTGTGGGAAATTTATCCGAAGATCCCGAAAATCTCCGTGGATTATGGCATCATGGAGCGTGCGGATCGGGTGCTGATGCTGGACGGGGATTTTGGATGGAGCGATGTGGGAGGCTGGGATGCCTTTGACGCGCTGCATGGACGCGATGAGAGCGGGAATCTGACGGTGGGCAAAACATTGCTTCTTGACAGCAGGAACTGCACCGCGTATGCTGTAGACAAGCTGATTGCCGCTGTGGGAGTCGAAGATCTGATCATCGTCCAGGCCGAAGATGCGGTTCTTGTGTGCCCGGCCGATCAGGCCCAGCGCGTGAAAGAGATCGTGGAAGCTCTGTCGGAAAAAGGAGAAAATTCGTACCTTTAAGGCGAAATTTCTCGATGGATTCCGGTTCTGCTTCTTTCTGAAGACGTGTTACAATTCTTTTTGGAAAGCTTTTCCAGAACTGAGACGGGAAATGGCCCCGTCTGTCTGAAAGATGAACGAAACGCTTTCCAGCAAGGAACGAAAGACACAGGAGGAAAGAATGCATGATAGCGGAAACAGTGACGGAAGTACAGATTGAACGGTATGTATCGGATTTTATGCTGGAGTTGGGAGTGCCGGCTCATCTGAGAGGATATTATTACCTGCGGGAGGCGATTGTGATGACCGCCATGGATATGGAACTGGTGGGGAGCGTGACGAAGCTGCTCTATCCGGTCATCGCCAAGACCAACCGGACCAATGTGCAGCGAGTGGAACGGGCGATACGCAATGCCATTGAAGTTTCCTGGGAGAGGGGAAATCCGGCTGTGTTTGAGGAACTGTTCGGCTACAGCTGCCAGTCGGGAGCGCCGCGCCCCACCAACAGCGAATATATAGCGAGAATCGCGGATAAAGTACATATGGATCTGAACTATATGGAAAGCGGATCCATAGAACATATGGAAGGGTTACATCAGGAGGAATACGAATGAGTCTGTTGAGCGTCATCGTGCCTTGCTACAATGAAGAGGAGAACGTCCAGTGTTTTTATGAGGAGCTCATGAAAAACAGTTCTTTTTTTGAAAAGGAAGGGCTGGAAGTGGAAATCCTGTATATAGACGATGGTTCCAGAGATGATACTGTCGCAGAAGTGAAAAAGCTGCGGGAGAAGGATGAAAGGGTGCATCTGGTGTCCTTTTCAAGAAATTTTGGGAAAGAATCGGCGATTTATGCGGGACTTCAAAAAGCAAAGGGCGATTATGTGGTGATGATGGATGCAGATTTGCAGGATCCGCCTGCGCTGCTTCCGGAGATGTTCTCTTACATTCAGCAGGGATACGATTCTGTGGCCACAAGAAGGGTGACGAGAAAGGGAGAACCGCCCATCCGCTCCTTCTTCGCCCGGATGTTCTACAGGCTGGTGAATAAGATTTCCAAAACGGAGATTGTGGACGGAGCGAGGGATTACCGCCTGATGACCAGGCAGGTGGTGGATGCGATCCTGAGGATGACGGAATACAACCGTTTTACCAAAGGAATATTCGGCTGGGTTGGGTATTCCACAAAGTGGCTGGAATTTGAAAATGTGGAACGGGCCCATGGGGAGACGAAATGGTCTTTCTGGAAGCTGTTCATCTATGCGATCGACGGGATCATCGCGTTTTCCACAGTGCCCCTGGCTTTGGCTTCCATTCTGGGAGTGGTTTTCTGTGTGATTGCGTTTCTGCTCATCCTGATTATTGTCGTCAAGACCCTGCTGTGGGGAGATCCGGTGGGAGGCTGGCCGTCTTTGGTGTGCATCATCTGTATGGTCAGCGGCGTGCAGCTTTTCTGCCTGGGAATCGTGGGGCAGTATTTGTCCAAGACGTATATGGAAGTGAAGAGACGCCCCATCTATCTGGTAAAGGAAGAAATCTGATAATACGATGAACGAACTGATTAGCATTGTGATGCCCGTATATAATGCGTCTGCCTGGCTGGAGGAGACGGTTGAAAGCGTGCAGAAGCAGACCTATGAGAACTGGGAGCTGATCGCTGTGGATGACTGTTCCCCGGATGAAAGCTTCCGCATGCTTGAGCGCATGGCACAGAAGGATGCGCGGATCCGGCCAATCCGGCGCGAAGAAAACGGCGGCGCCGCCCGTACGCGCAACACAGGAATGGATGCGGCCCGCGGACAATACCTGGCTTTTCTGGATTCCGATGATCTGTGGGATGCCAAAAAGCTGGAAAAAGAGCTTGCTTTTCTGAAGGAAAGGCAGGCTGCTTTTGCTTTTACCGCATATGAATTCGGGGACGAGAACGGACGGGGAAACGGGCGCATCGTGCATGTCCCGCCCACCCTGGATTACCGGCATGCCCTGTCGCGGACCATCATCTTCACAACAACGGTGATGTTCGATCTGCAGCGCATTGACAGGGAACTGATCCGCATGCCGGATGTGAAAAGTGAGGATACCGCCACCTGGTGGAAGATCCTGCGATCCGGCTATACGGCCCATGGCCTGAATGAAAACCTGGCCATTTACCGCAGGCCCAAAGGCTCCCTCTCATCGAATAAAATGGAGGCGGTGCGCCGCATCTGGAACCTGTACCGGAACCAGGAGAAGCTTTCGGTTCCCGTAAGCGCCTGGCATCTGTTTTTCTGGGCCTGGCGCGCGGCGGCGAGACGGATTTAAGGGCGCGGCGTGTATGAGGAGGCCGATGCCGTTGTTCATGGAAGAAAGCTTGTCCTTTCAGCCGGACGGGGTGAGCCTGTGCGCTTCGCATCCCATGCGCTTGGCACTCAGGCAGCGCCCTGCCGTTTGGGGCTCCTTTCGGGCACGGTTATCCCTTCTCCCTGGCCTGGGAGAAAATGGCGCTGTTTCTTACGTTTATGAAAGGGGCGTTCTTCCGCACGCCCCGGCGGCGTTGTCTGACGCCCGGCAGGGCGGAGTTCAGCCGCCATGCGGAAGAACCCCCTTTCATAAACGTTTAGAAATAGCCCATTTTCGAGGTGGCCAGGGCGAAGGGATAACCGTGCCCGAAAGGAGCCCTAAACGGCAGGGCGCTGCCTGAGTGCCAAGCGCATGGGATGCGAAGCGTACAGGCTCGCCCCGCCCGGCTGAAAGGACAATCTTTCCCTCATGAACAACGGCATTGCCCTCCTCATATGCACCGCGTTCATGGATTGGGCTTGTCCCGCCCTGGCAGGTGTGGTAAACTTAAGCATGTCAGAAATCCATCTTTTGGGCGTCTTAGCCGTTGGCTCCTGCATATGGTCTGCGGGGAAGTGGCGGTGGGTATGGGCGCGGGTGAGGTGTTATGAATCAGAAAGAATCTAATAAGCGTTTAATCGTATTGGCATTATCCCTCTTGGGCCAGTTGGCCATGGTGGGATTCTATGCGGCTGCATGGTTTTTGTTCTATTATGAAAAAATTCTGCAGTGGGATATTAAGCTGTACCGGAACGGGCATATTCTGATCCTGCTCATTTATCTGGTCATTTTGCTGCTGTTTTCCAATCTGTACGGGGGGATGCGGATCGGTTATCTGAAACCGATGGAGATCTTCCTGTCTCAACTGTTTTCCCTGTTGTGCGTGAATGTGATCTCTTATTTCCAGCTGGCACTGATACACGGCAATCTGATCTGGCCTGTGCCCTTTTTTATCATGATGCTGGGGCAGCTTGTGTTTCAGGGATTCTGGATCTGGCTGACCAACCGGATCTATCGCAAAATTTCCCCTCCCCGGAAACTGCTTCTGATCTATGGGGAGCATTCGATCGAAGACATTCTGAGCAAGTTCGGCACACGACAGGATAAGTATACCGTGGTGAAATGTATGAACCTGGAGGAAGGAGCGGACGCGCTGCTTGACGAAGTGGAGAAGGGGTATGATGGCGTTGTGCTTTGGGATATTCCTACGTCGGTGCGCAACAAGCTGCTGAAATATTGCTACAGCCGTTCCATCCGCATTTATATGATGCCGAAGATCCCGGATGTGATCATCAAGGGCTCCGAACAGCTGCATCTGTTTGATACGCCGATCCTGCTCACGCGGGAATGTGCGCTCACGATTGAACAGCGGATCATTAAGCGGATGATCGACGTTGTCTGCGCGCTGATCCTTCTCGTGATCGCATCTCCTTTCATGCTGATTACGGCGCTTGTGATTAAATTGTATGATAAGGGGCCAGTGCTGTATAAACAGGTGAGATGTACGCAGAATGGGCGGGAATTCCGCATTCTCAAATTCCGGAGCATGCGGGTGGACGCGGAAAAGGATGGCGTGGCCCGTCTTGCCTCCAAAAACGATTCCCGCATCACGCCTGTGGGTAAATTCATCCGTGCCGTGCGCATTGACGAGCTGCCTCAGTTGATTAACATTCTGAAGGGAGAAATGTCCTTCATCGGCCCCCGTCCGGAAAGGCCGGAGATCATCAAACAGTATCTGGAGGAGATGCCGGAATTCGCATTCCGTCTGAAAGTGAAAGCGGGCCTGGCAGGATATGCGCAGGTATATGGGAAATACAATACGACCCCCTATGACAAGCTGAAGCTGGATCTGACCTATATTGAGAACTATTCCGTCTGGCTGGATATCAAGCTGATGCTTCTGACCTTGAAGATCCTGTTTGAGCCGGACAGCACTGAAGGGGTGGATGCGAAGCAGGTTACGGCCATGAAGAAGGACGAGCAGGAGGATAAGTGAAAGAAGCGCGCTTCTTTCACCGTCTCTGATGTTGGATGCGAAAACGTTTCGGCATGGAGGTAAAAATGAAGGATGAAAAATTCTGGAGGGAGGGCATGGACGGGAAGCGTTTTGCCCTCTGTCTTTTTGGAAGGATATGGATACTGCCTGCTACAGCTGCGGGGTGTGCCCTGTTTGCGGCGCTGATCTACTGGATTGTTGCTGTGGGGCTTGCGGGAGCGCCGGAATATCAGGTGTTTTCCCAGTATCGGATTTATTTTGACAGCGAGAAATACGGACAGATCGAGGACTATTACAACGCCTATACCTGGGGAGAGATCATGAAAACCGATCAGGTGGTGGATTTCGTGATGGAAGCGCTGCCGGAAGGGATCACGAAAGAGCAGGTGAAAGAGTCGGTCAGCGTCGGGGCGATGAATGACGTGAAAATCATGCCCCTGTATGTGACCTGTCAGGATCCGGAACTGGCGGAAACCATCGCGCAGGCCTATGTGTACGGGCTGGAGCAGTTCGCCTTGTCCATCGAAGGGCTGACCGGGATGGACTGCTGGCTCATTGAGCCGGCAGAGGAAGTGCCTCGGGGAACGAAGCTGCCGAATGCCGCATTCCTGGGGGCTTTTGTGGGAGCGATGGGCGCTTTCCTGATCTATATCCTGTGGTATTGCCTGGATGATTCCATTTACCTGGAGGAAGATTTGACACAAAGATATGGCTGCCGGGTGCTGGGCATCATCACGCAGAAGAAGAATCCTGCGTTTCTGAGAGAGCTTCAGGTGAATTTGACCCGTCTCCCGAAGGGAGAAGCGCCGGTTTGGCTGGTTCAGGGAGCAGATGGCGAAGGGGAAAAATGGATGGATGATGTGGGACTGGCCTTTTCCGGGACGGCATCCTGGCCCTTTGCGGACGGAGAAGAGGAAAACATGCGGAAGGGCGGCGTCCTGCTCCTGCTCCCCTGGGGAAAAGGCGGGGGGAGGATGGCCCGCCATGTGATCGGACAGCTTGAAAAGCAGGATATTCCGGTGCTCGGAGCCGTGATCTATGGAGCGGGGGATCGTTTCCTGCGCGCTTATTATGGAAAAAACGGAGGCAGGATATGATGAGACTGCAGTTTCTGGTTTCCACCGTAAATGAAGATGTAAGCACCCTTGCAGAGCGCATGAACCTTCAGGCGGATGCGATCATCATCAATCAATGCGACAGAAATGAATATCAGGAATATGACCATGGGGAATACCGGATGAGGTGCTACAGCTTTGCTGAACGGGGGGTGGGACTTTCCAGGAACAACGCGCTTCTGCGGGCGGACGGGGATATCTGCGTGTTTGCGGATGAAGATATTATTTACCGGCCCGGCGCTGCAAGGGCGATTCTGGATGAGTTTGAGAAAAATCCCAAGGCGGATATGATTCTGTTTAACATGGATGTGCCAAAGGATCGCGCTACCTATCACAACGAAGGATATGGGCGGGTGAGATGGTATAACTGCGGCAGGTATCCCACTTACAGTTTTGCGGCGCGCCGGGAGAAGCTGCATCAGGCGGGAGTGACATATTCCCTGCTGTTTGGAGGCGGAGCCAGGTACAGCAATGGAGAAGACAGCCTGTTTCTGGCGGACTGCATTCGTAAGGGGCTGAAGGTGTTTAAAGCGCCCGTGACCATAGGCAAGGAGAATGGACGGCCTTCCACCTGGTTCAGGGGATATAACGAGAAATTTTTCTATGACCGGGGTGTGCTGTACCGGTTTCTGTATGGGCATGCGGCCCTTCCTATGGCGCTGCGGTTTCTGCTTCGCCACAGGGAACTTCTGTTCGCGCAAGGCGGACAGGAAAGAGAAGGCCGGGAAAAGGAAAGCGGAACGGAGCGGATCTCCATGGCGGAAGCGTTTGGCCTGATGAGAAAAGGAATCCGGATGGAGGACAGATAGGCGGGAAGGGAGCATGGAATGGGCATCCTTTTATATGGATTCATCGGCGTGCTGACGATTGCCGTCGCGTGCCTGGTAAATACGAGAACCAAAACGGCCGGAACGTTTTCAGGGCTGGCCGGGAGGGCGCACATGACGCGTAGGGAAGCGCTGAATATGGCAGCACTCTTTTCTCTGTTCGTGATCCTCACGGGCCTGGCGGCGCTTCGCATCGATGTGGGAAACGATTACGGCAATTATGTGAATACCTTCCATGAAATCTATGTGGGAGGCTATGTGGTGACGGAACCGGGGCTGAACCTGCTGGTCCGTCTGGTTTACTTCCTCTCCGGCGGAGAGAATTATCTGCTGGTGTTCGGCATTTTTGCCGCTGCTACCACATTCCTTTTTCTGAAGGCCATGTATGAGCAGAGTGTGGACTTTACCTGGGCCTTTGCCCTGTTCATGCTGCTGGGACTGTATTTTCGGACGTTTAATACGGTTCGCTATTATTTTGTGCTGGCGCTCACCCTCTATAGCCTGCGCTACGTTCTGAAGAAGGAGATCGGGAAGTTCATCCTGCTCATTCTGTTTGCAGCCTTTTTCCATAAATCTGTTCTGGTTGTGATACCGTTGTATCTGCTGGCGCTGCTGCCCTGGAAGAAGTGGCAGGTGGCTCTGGGGGCTGTCGTGGCCGTAAGCCTTCCTCTGTTTCAGGGCTTCTGGCTTCAGATCGCGCTGAAACTGTATCCTTCTTATCAGAATACGGTTTATCTGGAAAAGGATACGGGGATCGAAGGAAGCCTGATGGGGCTTATCAGATGCGGCGCGGTTCTGCTTCTGTGCTTTTTGTCCTATCGCGAAGCGATTCAGAAGAACGATGCCAACCGGTTTTACTTCAAACTGAACCTGTTGGGAATGGGGCTGTATCTGGGAGCGTCTTTTCTGCCGCTGATATCCCGGATCGGATACTATTTTATAACGGCTCATGTGCTCCTGGTGCCGGGAATTCTCGGCGCGCTTCCGGCGGGAAGAAAGAAAAAATGGATGACCGCGGGGACGTTCCTTTTCTGCATTCTGTATTTTGCTTATTTCCTTCTTACGGCAGATCAGGAGGGCGTGCGCGTGCTTCCTTATCATACCTGGGTATTCACGGAAAGGGAGTGGTTGAATGGCTCATACATTTTTTAATATCATCATTACGGCGCTCAATCCGGGTTCCAAGCTGGAAGGGACGCTTAGGAGCGTTCTGGAACAGGAATATGGAAATTATGAGATTCTCATCAAGGATGGCGGCTCCACGGACGGTTCTTTGCGGCAGGTGCAGGGTGGCACCTGGGAGCCCGCCTGTGTCCGGGGAGGAATGGACAGCCGTATTCGCGTGGTGAGGCAGGAGGACAAGGGGATTTATGATGGGATGAACCAGGCGCTTGTCTATCTGAAAGGCGGCTATGTGCTCTTCTTAAACTGCGGGGATCGGCTGTACGATGCGAAGACCCTCGCCAGGACGGCGGCCTTTATTGAGGACGCGGAAGGAACGAGGGACATGCGGGAACGGGAACGGCCGCAGATTTTTTATGGAGATCAGTATAATGAACGGGTAGACAGCCGGGTGAGCCCTGCGCCCAGACTGAATGATTTTGCCTGTTACCGGAATGTGCCCTGCCATCAGGTATGTTTTTATGACGTGAGACTTTTTGCGCAGAGGGGATATGATACGGATTTTAAAGTGCGGGCGGAT
>USKC01000005.1 GCA_900555195.1 uncultured Lachnospiraceae bacterium | reverse complement strand
CATTGACGATCTGTGCCACCCTTCCTACAATTTTCTGTATATCCGGCGCTTTCAATCCCATCTGGGACGAGCCGTTGATAAAAACCATATAATAAAGGCTATATGGTTTGGGCGGTCTTAAAAGCTGCACCTTTCCCCGCTCCACCATGGGCGGGCGGGCAATCTGCGTCTCTTCCCTGATATCATACAGATACAGCCCTACGATATAATCCACATCCTGAGACGCAGGGGAAGAAATCTCTATATTATTCGGAGACGGCACCGGCTCTGGGCACATTTTCTCCCGAAGCGTGCGCACAATAAAGGCACTCACATCCGATATGATGGTATAATCCGCCATTATGCCCCTCCTTCCAACAAACTGTTATAGATTTCTTCAGCTGAAGCCTTCGTGTTTTGCGTCACCACTACGCCGAGTTCAGCCTTGTCGATATATTCCACCTCGCAGGCAAACAACTGCGTACAATCTTTCTCCGTAATATAAAGCGTATCCTGAATGCCAGCAGCCTGGCCCAGGGTTCCGCTCGCGCCATCCGAGGCCTGATACTCTTTCTGGCCCGCAGTAAACTGATAATAAACCTTTTTGCTCTGCAGCGTCACAGTCTGTTCTGGATCATCAAAGATATATCTATAGGAAAGCGTCTTTCCCACCGCACGCAGGGATGCGTACTCTCCCGTTTCCTTCGTATACTTTTCGTACAAATAGCGGCTTCCCGCTTCGTTCATTTGCCTGGCATATTCCGCAGCCAGGGAAGCGATGCTGCTATCCAGCGTATATTCCCCATACCACTCCACTGCCAGAAGAGCCGCAGCTTGCTCCGAATCGGACAGACTTTCAAAAGAGCCTCCCAGCAGGCTTTCCAATAAAGCAATTACTTCCTGCCTGCTTAAGTTGGCGCCGCCGGATGCGGCAAGATTTTCGGAAATGCTCTCATTCAACGCATCCGCCTGATCTTGCAGTTCGTTCAGGGCATCCGTATCCACATTCTCTGACTCCAGAGCCATAGCTTCCTCAATCGCATCTTCCACCTGCGAAAGGGCGGACTGGGCAGACTCGGGATCCACCTCCGCCATGGCTTCAATGGCTGCCATTCCTCCCTGAAGGGAATCCATATTCCCATCCCGAATGTTGGACGCCATATCCGTTGCGATACGGTTCAGGTTAGCTGCACTTCCTCCCTCGTTCAGCGCCGCGGCAGCAGAAGCTTTTTCCGACTCCGACGCGGTAGCGGAATTCAGCGTTGCCAAAAGCTGCGCTTCCAGATCATCAATATCCTGCTGTTTAGCTGCCACCAACGCTTCCTGCCTCGCCGCCTCTGCAAGATCGTTTTTATCCAAAGCATCCCGCATAGCCTCTTGCAGCTGTTCCTTTTCCGCCTCCAAATCTGACATTCCGCTGCTATCCGTCCCCTCTGCAGCCAGACTGGAATATTCTTCTTTTAACCATGCAAGATGTTCCGATACAGTCTGTTCCTGATACGCAGCGGACGCATCCTGGTTCACCGCATCCTCCAATTCTCCAATCCCGTCGATAAGGGAAAGAATGTATTCCTGCGCCGCTCCATTCTCCATGCGCATCGTCTTGGCATCCAGGAAAGTCTGGTATTCCAGGCGCAGGGAATTGGTTTCGCTCTGCTGTTCCTCCAGATAACGAGTGAGCACTGTCCTGGAAGAGTTCTCCGCCATTGCTGTCTGATAATCCTCTGATACTCCGGCTCCAAGCGCCGCTTGATAAGACGTATAGCCTTCCGGCACGATCCCTGAATCCAGCAGCGCCAGTTCTCTTTCCTGGTTAACCACCTTGCCCTCCACGATATTAGCCAGATCAATCAGATTATCCACGCTGGTATCGCAGGCTGCTTGGTTGTTCTGCCTGGCGTTTTCAATCAGTTCATTGCTATAGCGGTATTCCAGACGGGAAGTCAGCGTAGTCCCTTCTGTCAGCCGTTTGGCTTCGTATTCGTTCAGGCTGGTCTGCACGTTCTGAATACATTCCCCAATGGCGGAGATGACATCCGCATTTACCGTAAAGGTCAGATCCTCTTCCGGATCTTCCTCCAACAGATCGGTTGACCTACCCAGTTCTGTAATCTTATTATACAGCCTGGTATCCTTCAGTTCCCCATAGAGCGTCTGCAGGCTCTCAACTGTCCCATTTAGGGCTTCCTGCCTAGCTGATTCCACATTCTCATCCCGCAACTGCCTTTCCAGTTCTGAAACGCGGTTCTGGGCGTCCTCATATTCATTCTGCGCTTCTTCCTGACGGTTTCTCGCATCCTCCAGTTCCTGCTCCAAACCGGATACATCATCGTCCGTGCCCGCCGAAGCGATCTCCTCCTCCAACCGTCCAATCTCTTCTGTCAAGGAGTCTATCTCATCTGCGAGAGAGGCTGCCTGATCTTCTTTTTCGCTGCGCTCTTCCTGCCAGCCCCGAACCTTCGCTTCAAATTCTTCCAGGGCACGGTCTGCATCATAAAGGGCCTTTTCTACCCGTGCATCGTCCAGTTCACTCTTTACCTGCGGAAGCTGGGTTTCATCATAGGCTTCCTGCAATACCCGGATTGCTTCATCATAATTCCGGTTATTTTTATAATTATTCGCTTCATCTGAAGCTGTGTTGGCAATCTCCTTAAGCCTCTCTTTTTCCGCCTCTTCCTCTTCCGTGTTCATGCCGCCTGCATGCAGTTCCAGCAAGTCCAATTCCTCTGCCAGAATGGTAAGCGCTTCCACCCGCCGCTCGGCATCCACCTTCCCCATCACCTCATCCACTTTATCCGTCATGGCAGCATCAGCATCATTCGCAGTAAGCGTCACTTTGTAGTTCTGAAGCCCTCTAAGCGCCTCGTCATGGCTATCCGTCACTTCATTTCGGATGGAAAGGGCAAAAAAATCTCCAATCATCTCAATATAAGTCAGATCTGATTCTGTCTTGGAATCTTCATCCTTCTCCTGCAGCATTTGATATTGAAGGCGGAGAGGCTCCAATTCCTCCATCGCTTCCAGGTCATATGGCGCATTGATGTCAAAAATGGAAACCGCATTTCCCGTTCGCAAGTCGTATGTAACCCCGTCCGATTTGGTGTGATGCGTAAACTCCAATGCCTCAATCACCGATTTATTTACCGGTGTGCCCGAAGAGGTGATATCCTCAATAGACGATGCAGAGGTAATCTCATACCAACTTCCTCCGGAAAGTTCCGATTTATAATACATCGAATACTGATTGAAATCAGATTCAGATTCCTTGGCAATCTCATACAATTCATCTGTCAGAGCCCCCAGATAGATCAGATGAGAACCGATCACCAGGGTGGATTCTTCTATGTCCGCGTCCGATACATGGACCGAACGCACTTCATCCGACCTCTCATTCTCCAACGCAGCCCGTACAATCAACCGCCCTGCCGCTGAACCTGCCAGCAGGACTCCTGCCAACATCAAGGCCAGAATCCTCATTCTAGGCCGGGAAGTATGCTGTTTAAGATTTATTTTATTTCTATTCTCCTTTCCAATCATGCCATACCTCCTATCCTTCCTGCCTGTGCAGCGTCTGATCTGATATCTGGAATGATGCCTCATACATCAAATTTTCCTGTTCATCATAGAAACGCACTGTCAGTTCCTCCAGACTGTTTTCCGCTGCCTGAAGATAACGGAAGGTTTTCCCAATTGCTGTGGGCTCATCTCCGAGAAGCGCGCTGCCTTCCGGCGTGTGCACACTGTAATATGCAATCTCCTCATCTGCCTCTGGCGTAATCGTAATCTCCACCAGACCAGATGTATTTAATCTATCGATTTCATAAGTCGCCACCTGGGTATCTTCATCCTTTTCAATCTGATATCCGGTGGTAATGGAAAGCATACCGGAATAAACAGACGGATCAATGTCACAGTCATCAATAAATTCCCCGTCTCCATATAACCGGATAAAAACCTGTTCCACATTTTCCAAATCCAGGGCCAGATGGCGCAATGTTTTATCTACACTCGTACGGTTGCCGATCTGCTGTCCGTTCACCCATAACTCGTATTCCGTGATTGTCACCTCGTAATCATCTGGCACGCTTAATCCGAGTTCAAACAGATTGCCTTCCACAAGCGAATGAATGTAATAATAAACGCCATCCGCTCCCTCTTCCTCTACGATATAGCTTTCTCCGCCCTGCGCTGCCTCCAAATCCGCATTCGTTCCGGAAAGCAAGCTACTGACCGCTCCGCATGTCAAACGGTCAAAAGAATACAGCGTCTGACTATACAGGGAAAGCGCATCCAGCTCTTCCATCTGCAGATCCTCATATTCCTCCTGCACCGCGGCATATTCCTCATATGTCATCTCTCCCAGGCTGTTCAAAACAGCCGCCTGGTTCAGTTCCTCCTCCTTGTCCGCTACCTGTTCCACCAGGGATTCATAAGAATTTCTGGTGGAGACATAGCTTTCATAACTTTCCTTCACCTGGCTGGTCAGTTCTTTCCTGGTCGAGAGTTCCTCCGAATACAGATCATAATAATTCAGGGCGGATTCATAAAGCACATACGGCTCATCCTCCACATATCTGATTCCATCCACTTCCCCCTTAAACCATTCCTTCGGGATACGGATGAAGAGGATCCGAAAAGATCCCTGCCAGGGCTCATCAACAGCCTCAAGCAGTTCGTCGTATTTCTTACGGAAGGCCGCGGAGTCCAGTTTCTCCCCACGCCTTGCCTGGTTGATATAGCTGTCTATCAAATTCATCTTGGAACCGTACTGGCTTTTCATCAGGTCATAGTTAGTATTCAATTCCAACAGCGCATTGGCAGCCGCCACTTCTGCCTGGTACAGACTATGATCGTTCTCCAAAGTATAATCAATTAGCGCCTGCAGCTTATCTCTGCTGATGTCCGCTTCCACAAAAGGGCTTGCAAAGCGATACGAAACGGTCACATCCAGGCCTGTCAGATCGGAAAGTTTTTCCTTCTCAGCCTCAAAATTTCTCTTATCAGAGGCCAGCGCGCTTTCAATATTGCTTATCTTTTCTTCAATGGAATCAATATCCGCCTGATTTGCTGTCCCTGCTGTCAGGCGAGCCTTATTCTTTTTTAGAGTGTCCTCATAAGAGGTGAGCTGCTCCTCCTCATAGGCGATCTTCTCCTGAAGCATATAAACTTCCAAAAACTGCAGGGACACTTCCTCATAAATCCCATAAATACTGTCATTCAACTCATGCTTCAGGCTGTCAATCTCCGACTGAAGTTCCAGAGGTTTATAGGTATATTCGAACTCATCCGACAAATTGGGGCTCTCCGGAAGCTTAAAATTCAGGAGGGGGGACCAGCGGAAGGTACTCTGGTTTTTCTTCTTTAACTCGATAGATTTCACCGACTGCGTATACTGAACTTCAGCCAGGGCTAGCTTATTTTCCAGAGAAGTATAGTCGTCGCTGTTTGTGAGCGCCAGAGACTTGGCCTGGTCGATGGACAATGTGCTTGTTGCAGCATTGGCCGGAAGCACAGGCAATGCCACAGCCAATATCAAAAGGGCCATTACGCTCACCATGAACCGGCGTCCTATTCTGTATTCCTTTCTTCCCCTGCTATTTTTTCTAACCAAATCCGTCCCTTTCTTCGCTTTTCAGCCATTCTCTTTATGCTTCTATCAAATAGAGAAAAAATCCCCCATTCTTATCCTCACAGAAAAACGTATAAGTGAGATCATCCTTCTGATATACATACAAATATACCAAACCGCTCTCATTATATCCTGTCACTTCCCGCACCTCGTCATAGGGCGACAAAGCCGTGAGTTCCGCATCAACCGTCAGCTGCCTCCCCTGTTCCTGCTGCCAGGCCACACCCACAGCCTCCGCAAAAGTCAGATAGCTGTTTCCCTCAAAGGAAGGTGCGCCCAGCGCTTCCGACAGCCCCTGTACCGTATCAATCGTCTGGTCTGCATACACAAAGCTGTCCGAGCAAACATAGACCCGGTCTGCTTTAAGCGTATCCTCAATGCTGTTTCCATCCGTACGCGCCATATAATATGCGCCGATGTCCTCCATCATAACAGCGGTCTCATCTTCTGTCTGATACAATGTCCTTTCCCCTGTATACAAAGCCGTTATCTCATCTGCGCTTTTATTGAGAAATTGGGAATACACAATCTGTCCGCGGTGAAAACTTCCTGTGAAAACAGGGCTTTCTGCCGCATTATAAAGCGTACCTGTCCCCTCTTCTTCTCCATTTTCAAAACTTCCCTCGTACTGTTTCGTTCCGTTTTCCCGATATAAGTTTCCTTCTCCTTCGAACAGATTCTCCACAAAAGCGCCCTTGTACATCGCCTGCCCGCTGGGATAATACAGCGTACCTGTGCCTTCATATTTGCTCTTCACAAATTGCCCCTGATAGACAGTCCCGCCCTCTGCATCATACAGCGTACCATACCCTGAAGCGTACCCTTTCTCCACAGCCCCCTCATATGCGATATAGCCTGAACGGGCCCGGATCCGTACTTCATCACTGACAAACCGCAGAGGAATGGAATCATAGGCATACACCCTTAATCCATCGTCCATTCCGGATGCCAGCCTTCCTGGCGGGTTGATAAAAAACAGATAATACAGGCAAAGCAGGCCCACAATGACAACCACTGAAAAGGCCAGTTTCCGGCTGACCAGGAAACCTAAAATAGGGAAATAGTCATGTTTGTTCCTCGGCCGGATACTGAACAATCCGCTCAGCATTTTCCGGATCTTAATCAGAATCCGGGAACGAATAAAACTCCAGCTGGTCCAATACTTCAGCTTGGTCCACAGAGGCGTTATTTTCGCTTTGATGGTGCTTAACAGCACGTTAAACACGTCATTCATTTTTCCCTCCATGCCGGAGTGTTCTCACCTCCGGCTGTGCATCCTACCTGACAACCATATCCGACAGAAATCCATAGGAAATCCTGTCCGGCCCCTCAGAATCCAGGCACCTTTCACAGGTAAAGAGATACCATTTCGCTACTTCATCGGTAGGGCACTCCTTCAATACCTCTGTAAACGCACTTCTGGCCAGATAGAAATCATCTCTATAGAACAAGGAAAGCCCTTCCTGGAATTTCCCATTCGCTTCTATCCGGCGACGCCGTTCTCTTGCAGGATAGGCGTCTAGAACCTCATACAGCTTGAAGCTGTAATCCCCTTCTTCGATAAAGCCAATATAACGGCAGGCAGCATCCTTTTCTACCACTTCATAGACCGCATCCGTCACCGCCATGCGTATTCCGGCAGAACGCATCCGATCCGTATATTTTTCCAGCAATTTCATCTCATCAGACAGGACAAACGCAGATGCCTGCTCCTCATCCCCTGCCACACCATATACGAAACGGGTCTTATGCAATAATATGAAAATCCCCTCTTCTTCCGCCGCTTCTTCCATACATGAAACGGCAGCTTCAATTCCAAAATACAACGCTTTCTGCGTTTGCTCCGTAAACATCAGCTCCAGCATCGTCAAGTCCCTGCTCCCAGCAAGAAAAATACCGCCATATTCTTTCTGCGCCCCGCACAGTGCCAGATATCTGTCGTTCATCCGCGCAATATACTCTTTTTCTTGTGTTTTTCCTTCCCCGGGCAGCGACACCACCGCCAGCACGCCTGATGCATGGGTACTGTCCTTAGCTTCCACGTCCAGGATGGAGTGCTTGTTCAGAAGTTCTTCAATCCGTTTGGGTGCAAATCGGTAATAGGCCTGTAATGTCCGGTATTTCATATAATTTATTCGGGCTACCCCTTGTACGATTTGCCCCAGGCTGTTCCAAAGCGAACGCATCTCATTGCTGTAAATTCGATATCTACGTTTCTGAAGGCTACTTGCCTCCTGATCCCATTCCTCTTTTCCTTCGCCTACACGGTTCATCACTTTCACCATGCGTCTCAGTTCTGCTCCCTGCAGTACAATCACTGTGGCCAGTAACAGAGTGCCGATCAGGCCAATCGCGCTGCCTGCATACACATAGTCCCCAGCCAGGCTCCTCATCTCCTGCTCCATAGGGGCGAGGGAGATTTCCACCAGGAGTACTTTATCCGGAGCGATTTTCTGGGGATCCGCCAGGGCCAGCAGCCCGATCCGTTCACCGTCCATTCCTGTATATGCCCCATAGGAAGCCGACTGCTGTGAAATAGCATTGCCTGCAAGGACAGCAGCCTCCTCCAGCCATTCCTCCGGGAAGGCTTCGTCTTCTCCCACATGCAGCACAGCCTGGTAGGTGTCCACATCCCGTTCCAGGATTGCCGCATTTAAATAAGTATAACTGGTATCTCCCACAGTAGCGACGGGAAGAATGGAGGAAAGCATCTCTTCCAGGTTTTGTTTTTCTACTTCCTGTGCATCCTCATCCAGTTCTAGTTCCTCCAAATAACCCATATAGGAGGACGCCTGCTGCAGATATACGCCAAACAAGCGCAGATATTGAGTTTCAGAAAAAGCTGACGCTTTCCCGTATCCCCATGCCGCTCCTCCGGCGATCACGCATAGAAGGAGCAATTCCATCACCGCGAACCGCTGCAGCGCCTGAGAACGGCTGGCCACCAGAGCTATGAATAAAAGGAATACAATAACCAGACTTATGACTATGACGCTATTCATCCGAATTTCCCCTCTAATTTACCAATGATTCTGTGCCGATCTGGCGGAAGGTATTATGAAACAGGCGCAGTATGGGAATCTCTCCCCAGATCAGGCTGGAGAAAATCATCACAAGTGCAACTACCGCAAGCAAGATACAACAAAACAAAAGGATGCGGAACAACCCCTCCTGATGCCGGTAAAACCATTCCCGAATGGCTTTTCCTATCCCCCGTCTACGCGGTTTCGGCGCCGTCAGGCGCATATCTGTATACAACTCCTGAAAACTCTGATAACTCTGCTTGGGAATCTTTTTCTGAAGCAGGCGATATCCCATCGTCGTCCGCCCTCCTGCTTCTTGCAGAAGATCTCTGATAATCAATGCGCACTGTGCAGCGCATTCTCCCTCTGTACAGTTTTTATCCAGTCCCTCCAGATCCAGGCAGTATCCCAGATCCACACTCCCATCCTTGCGCAGATGAATCTGCCTCTGAGAGAGCACCAGATACAGAAACGGATAAGGTAGCACCGAAGCGATGCAGGATAGAACCAAATTTCTGCAGATTTCCTCCCTTCTGGCAGCTGAAATACTCTCTCCCATGTAGAAATCTTCCAGAAAACGTTCTCTCACATAATCGAACGCCAGGCAAAGGCCGCCATCACCTGCAAATATCTCCACGCCGCTTCCCGCTCCCGCCCGTTCAAAAATCTCCAAAACATCTCTTGCCACAGAGTGATCCTTTAATACCAGAACGGTATAATACGTCCCTTCTCCAATATCGGTATCCTCACAGATGAGGACATCATTCACACTCCCATGATATACTTCTCTGACGCTGCGCAGCGCCAGCTGCTTTGACTGGTATCCCATAGCCGGTCATCCTCCGCCTGTCACCTAGCCGCTTCCTCTTCCATCGTCTTTCTTTTTACAATCGCATAAGCATATGTACAGATCAGCGGCATATCCGTGCAGTAAATCCGCAGTTCATATACGCCTTCCTTCGCAGGCGCCGTATAGACTCCATCTGGAGTAACCTCGCCGCTGCCGGGTTCCGTCATCTCATAAGAAACAGAACAGCTCTTCATATTGTTGAATTTCACCTGGAAGAAATAACTCTCCTTCGCTCCAAGAACCACAGTAGGCGTTACTGCACTGATACTCTTATTGCTGGCATAATCCACCATAGGCTCTTCTTCCTTCCCATCATAGCGAATCGCTACCCATCGGTAAGTCAGGACCAGATAATCCACATCCTGCAGCAGACGGACAGCAACCATGAAACTGCCCTTGTCATTGAATACCTTTACCGCTGTTTCCGCCGACGCCGAAGGCATCTGCGAAGAAGGGAACAGATCCGGGTTGCCATAAACCGTCATCCTGGCATTCCTTTTCAGAGCCGGATCCTCTTCCAGATACTCATAGCCTACTTCCACATATACATTCCCTTTTCCAAGCCCATGCATAATCTCGCCAGAATAGCAGACATCTCCCCGTCTCGCATTGCCTCCCAGGGGAATCTCCACAATTCCGGTCTCAATCCGTGGCATCCTTCCGGAATACTCTTCTTTTATTCCGGTCGCCTTTTCACGAACCTCTCCACCCTGCTTTCCTTCATAGAACGGAAGCCTCCTGCTGAAATAGCTTTCAAACGTCCGCCGCTGCTTTTCCTCCCGCAGGGTCGGAATATAAGCCTCTCTGCCCGCTTCCGTCACCCTTTCAATCAGATATGCAGTCTCCGTCCGTACCAGTTCCAAATCAGCTAATCGAATGGTATCCGATCTTCTTCCCATATTCCGTAGTTCCATGCTCACTTTGCCGCTTTCAGAAAGCGCAAGTTCTTCTGGCTTTCTATCTGCCACAGATATCCTGCAGTTGGTGCCAAATTCCGCCTCGTATTCCACGCCGTTTATGACCGCTTTCCCGCTTCCCGGCTTGAGCATGATACTGGTATCCTCCAGTTCTTCCGTCTGGGCCAGCATCCAGTATTCCTTCACCTTCCTGCCACCTTTTTGCAGACTGATATTTTCCAGGAATATCTTCAACTCCCCTCCATCAGGAAAAGCGGACAACGCAGGCGTCTGCAGCACGCCTTCATAATAGAGCTTCGCGTTTTCTTCAGACAGCTTCACTACTTCCACTTCCAGCTTTACATAATGCCCTGCACACACGACTGCCGGCATTCTCAGCCGGATACAATAATCCTTATTCTCAAACAAACGACCTTCCGCATAGAATTCCGTTTCCGCTTCGTATCCCTCCGAAAGGGCTTCTGTATCTTTTAAGAAAAGTTCGTACCCTTCCGCAATACGATTGTATTCATATTCCTTTTCGCCTTCCTGATGATTTACCGAATACACAGCATGAACCGGCTCTTCTTTATATCTGAGGCACAGGCTCGCGCGATCCGTAGTCAGCTCTTCAAAGCCAGGAATAGCAGAAAGCTTCTTCACCACAGAACTGTCTACTACTATCTCTCTGCCCGTATCGTCAATCGCCATACCGCTCTCAATCATCAGGGAAAGGTCATCCAGGCTAATCACGCTCAGGCCGCAGACAATGCCGGACCCGGTTACCATTTGGTTCAGAAACCGCCTCTTATTATTCATATAAGCCTGTTCTGCCTCGAAGTCGGCCGTGGTAAGCATCTTTCCCGTATAATAACGGTTTCTCTCAAATGGGATCAATTCGCTATTCTTCACTTATCTTACACCCCTTCTCACTCACTTTATATGTTTGCAAGCCGCATTGCCCTATTAGTATTCTATCATGAGGACACACAACACATTTTAAAGATTTATTAAAGATTTTTCCGAAAAGTCATGTAGATGCCCATCCCCTTTCCAGAACCGCTTTTCACCCGCAGGCTACCTCCATGCCCTTCCACAATCCGTTTAACAAGATACATCCCCAGTCCGTCTCCGCCCGCGTTGTTGTTTTCCTGCGCGTTGCTTCCGCGATATCCCGGCTGGGTGATCCATTCCGCCTCCTGTGCGTCCATGCCCACTCCATCATCCTTATAGACCATCAAAATCCCTTCTTCTGTCTCCTCAGCTGTCACATAAATCGTTCCTCCGCGTTTCATATATTTGAGGGAATTCTCAAACAGATTATAAAACGCACGCATCATCTGAATCCGGTCTCCATAGAGAAGAATTTCTTGTTTGCTGCTGTTGACAGCAATCACAATCCCGGCCCGTCTTGCCATTGTCTTCACATATTCTGCCACCTCGCGAATGCAGCCCAACACATCGAAATATTCTTTCTGTGCTTCTCTATTCTGCCGCCCGGTATCCAATACCACTCCAAGAAGCCTGTTCAGATAATCGATATTACCACAGATTTTCTGAATATATTCCAGTTCCTCTTGGCGGTTCTGATATTCTCCCGTTTTCAGAAGATCCCCATATCCGGTGATGATCGCCATGGGCATCCGCATATTATGGGACAACATCCTTTTGATCCATTCCCCCTCCGCTTCTGTCTGCGCCCAAACCTCTTCTTCTGATCGTCCTTGCGTTTCCGCATCTTTCATTTCTTCCTTCGGAGTGGGGCGCATTTGTTTTTTTTCTTCTTTTTCCCTTCGTTCCGCAGATAACCTCCCAAGCGCCGCCACATTCCAGGAGCAAATGGCCAAAATAAAAAGGGCTCCCGCAACGGCAGCCCGCCAGTCTCCCGTCCATCCCGCAAGCAGGAGCAACACAATGGAGAGTATAGCCTGCATAAACAGCCCTGACATCACTCGTTTCATTTCCCTCTCCCATCCCCTCACAAATCACTGAATATGTATCCCGCCCCTCGCACCGAACGGATTATCTCTTTATGTTGGTAGTCAATCTTCTTTCTCAGATTGGAAACATGCACCATCAAAGTCCGTATATCATCCAGATCGTCCTGCTCCCATATTTGACGATATAACTGCCTGTACAAAAAGAGCTCGTCCGGCTTCTTTATGAACACAGCCAGAATTTTATATTCCGTGGGGGACAGATCCAGCTTCTCACAAGCATGTCCATTCTCCACCCGATATACTGAACGCGTCTTACGATCCACCATAAACTGTCTGAACCACAGCCTTCCCTCCGCTTCCTGCATCCCTTTGCATTCCCGCAGGTTCTCCCGCACACGTTCCACCAATTCCACCGGATTCACCGGCTTTACAAGATAATCATTGCCCCCTTCCCGAAAAGCATCCACAATATTGGCACTGTCTCCCAGACAACTCATAAACAGGATAGGCCCTCTGAAATCCTCCCGTATCCTTTTACATAAGTCATGCCCGTCGCAATCGGGGAGCATCACATCCAGAAGCATCAGATCTATTCGTTCCGTTGTAAGAAGTTTACTAGCGCTTTCTCCATCTTTGGCACACAGCACTTCATATCCAGCCCGTTCCAGCTGCCTTGCCGTGATCATCAATAAATCCTCGTCATCTTCCACCACAAGCAATCTTTCTTTCTCTTCAGCCATCATATATCAACCTTTTCGTTCTTTATTCCTTCCGCGACATCTGTGTATGGAAAACTGCGCTTTCATCAAAAATACTGCGAGTTGTGTTCAATCCTCGCTGTTTCCACGAGAATACCCCTTCTTCTTCATTGAGAAATTCGCGGTACCTCTCTTCCCGTTCTTCCTCCATGGTATCCGCATAGATATCTTCTTGTGAAAAGTATCCTTTCTTTTCCATCTTACTCCTTTTGGTTTGCCCTCTATTTCCTAGTATCTGTATTTTATTAATTTACCGCTTTCTAGCCTTTCAGGCAAGTATTCTTGTCTAAATGGTTCATTTTACTACCGAAAGGTCATTGCAATTTTCCCTGTACGAAAATTCTAAAAGGCGCTCAAAAAAAACGGCTTGACCATTCGTTTTTTTTCCCTTATCCTTTAGGGTGAAACAGGTCAGGACATATGTTGTATCCAGGCTTTTGGAGCCGCTATTGCGGTAAAAGGAGAGATAATCATGCATAATAAACAATCAAAACTTTCCCCTCTTGAACTTCTCCTTCTTCTTATCCTGATTTTCTGTTATTGCGCAACCCTATTATTTCTTTTCAGGGGCAATGCCTATCTTTTCCTACTGTTCTTCATTCTGCACAGCTGTATCGGACTGGTATATATTTTCGTAAGCCAGAACAAGCTCCTTTCCAGATATGAACAGGCACGGGAACTTTCATATGACAGGAATACGCAGAAACAGATTCTGAATCAGAAAAAAGAAGAGTTAGAACGCCTTCAGAAAAAATTTGCCAAATCTCAGCAGACGATAGAAGGCCTGCGCCAGGATTTGGAAGACGCCAAAGTTCATATCCTCTCGCTGGAAGCAGCTGTACAGGAAGCTTCTTCTCAAGATTTAGACATCAAAGATTCTGAATCGATGGAACAGCTTCTTCCTTTTGGATCCGAAGGGGAGAAAAACGCTGAGACGCTGGATATTATCCAGTCTGCACGCGCAGCGGTTAAAGAAATGGAACCCTTCACGCAAAAGGCTGGCATCACCGTGCAGATCTCCAGTTCCTCGGCGTCCATTGCCATAAAGGCAAATCCCTCCCTACTGCGCATCCTGTTCCGCAATATCATCGATAATTCCGTTAAATATATGCGTCGGGCAGGGCGGCTAGTTATAACAATTTCCTGTATCGGAGACGATTTGTTCATTGTGCTTAAGGATAACGGAGATGGGCTTGATACCAAAGAAACGGAACACATCTTTGAATTGAACTATCAGGGCTCCAACCGGGTGAGTGGTAATGGCCTTGGCCTTACACAGGCCAGAGCGATCGTTCGTCATTATGGAGGGACTATCTATGCCAAGAGCAGCAGCGGTAACGGAATGGCAATTTATATACAGCTTCCCTCCGCTGCCAGCGCGCAGGAGGAAGGACTATGAACAGACATATTACATTTGTAGCCGTAATCGTTGTCTATCTCATCGTTGGGGTTGTAGCATTCATCCAGCTGGGCAAGATGAATACAGCGTTTCCCACATCAGGCGGAACCGCCGACATATCTCTTTCCTCCCCTGATTACAATGCTTATTTATCCAATGAAGAGACAGAGACCACATCGCAAGCCATCCCGGATGCAACGGAGGATGCTGTAGGAAATGGAGACAGCACAGCAGAAGACGGGACGGAAAGCGGCTCCAATGCGGCAGAGGATGTGACGGAAAGCGGTTCTGCCTCCCTTTCTGCCGAATATACCTTTACTGCCGTTCATGCAGAAGGGCGCCTTTTTGTTCGTGAGTCCCCCTCCATGTCTGCCAAGATTCTCGGTTCCCTATCTCCAGGCGATTCAGGAGAGGTTCTTGAACTCGGCACTGACTGGGCTCTCATAACATCCGGCGACTTGACCGGATACGTCTACACGCAATATCTGGAGCTGACTGAAATAGAATAGAGAGAATCTAGGCCGCGTACCCTGTCATGCAGTCTGGTACGCGGCCTCTTTATGCCATCCTTATGTGTGATAATCACCACAAGGAGCAGTTATTTTTTTTCACCACTGTTTCTTAATGGTCAGGATATTTTTCCCATCCTCATATCTGTAGTCCACCTGGTCCATAGATTTTTTCACCAATAGTATCCCCAGGCCTCCGGGAGTCCTTTCTTCCGCGGGCAATGTCGTATCTGCATCCGGCCGCGCCAAAGGATCAAAGGGTGTGCCGCTATCTAAGAACTGAATCGTCACTTCCAGCGGTTCTTCACCTACAAGGCAACTCACTGTAGCATCTCCAATTCCCGGCTGGTAAGCATAATGAGCGATATTCACATAGATCTCTTCTACAGCCATAGAAATCTGCATAATGACCTTAGCCGGACATCCCGCCCCTTCAAGCTGTTCTTCAATGAATTGCTGAATTACATCCAGATTATCCAGGGTTGCTTTCACTGTCTTTGACTTCATACGCACCCTCCTTTCGGGCATCGCGGGATTCCGTTATCTGCAACGCCAACATTGTGATGTCGTCAAACTGATCTGCCCCTTCCACAAAATTTCCTATATCTTCTCCGACCGCCCGTACCAATTCTTCCGCCCTTTTGCCCGTATGGGCGTTCAGGATCTGACGCAGACGCTCTTCCCCATACAGTTCATTATCCTTCCGAGCCGCTTCCGTTACACCATCTGTATAAAGGAAAAGAACATCCCCCTCTTCCAGAAAAAGTTCCCCGCTCTTGTAAGACATATCTTCCATTCCCGCCAGGACAAAGCCCGGACGCATTTTCAAATACGCAAATCCTTCCTTCTTTTTACCAATCAACGGCGGATTATGGCCCGCATTTACATAGGCCATCTTTCCCGTAGAAATCTCCAACAGGCCCAACCAGGCCGTCACAAACATCCCTTCATCATTAGATTCACAAAGTTTATTGTTCACCTCCGCAAAAGCTTCTGCCGGGCCACGTCCCATCTGGACACAATCCTTAATCAACGTTTTTGCAATCACCATAAACAGCGCTGCCGGAACACCCTTACCCGATACGTCTGCCATCACCACTGCAAGGTGATCTTCATCCACCAAAAAGAAATCATAGAAATCTCCTCCAACTTCCCGTGCGGGGGTCATGGAGGCATAGATATCAAACTCCGTCCGTTCAGGAAATGGCGGGAAAATATTGGGCAGCATATTCGCCTGAATCTGTTTCGCCACACTCAATTCCGCGCCGATCCGTTCTTTCTCTGCCGTCACCATGCGTATCTGTTCAATATGCTCCTTCAGGGAAGAGGCCATCTGGTTGAATTCCTCTGCCAACTCTCCCACTTCATCATCGCTTTCCACCTTCACCCGGACATCCAGTTCTCCTCCGCTGATCACCCTCACCTGTCTGCGCATGCTCTGAAGCGGCTCCACCAACCTTCCGGTAAAGCGCACAGCCATATATACAATCAAAGCCACACTCAAAAGCAGAACCAGGATAAGACTCACCACAGCCGCCATGATGCGCCTGGAAATAAAGGTGCTGGATTCCTCCATCTCTCCATTAATGGTATCCAACATCTCTGTAACTGGCTGCAGAATATCTTCCTTGGGCACAATAATGATTAACGACCAATCCACATGATCAATAGGCGCATAGGCATAAAACTTTCCTTCCACCTCACTCACGCCATTCTCCTGTGCCAAAATGCCCGCCGACACTTTTTCAAATTCTGGAGAACTGTTCAGTTCTGACAGCTGCCGGAAGGATTCTGTGCTGTAATCCACATCCGGTCCAGCAATCAGGTTACCATAACGATCCACCAGATACGCGGATGCATGCTCGCTGATATCCACGCTGACCAGTTCCCTCTGTATATCCTCCAGCTGCAAATCGATACAGACTACACCAGTGATTTCACCATCCGCTCCGTAGAAGGGCGCCGCGCAAGTAGTCATTAACCCCCAGCCATAGGCCCCTTTATAGACATCGGTATATAAAGGCTTCCCTTCTTTCATCACCGCTTGGTACCATTCCGTCTCCTTGAAATCATAATAAGGGGAGTTCGCCCTATCCGAATCCGGATCATAGGACAGCAGTATCCCTGATTCCGTAGCAAGATAGATCGTCGTAATCACATCTTCATTATTACGGATGACCGGATCGAAAATATATTCCACATTTCCCAGCAAATCCGCCTCTTCCTGCACATCCTCCGCCGGCACATCCGATTCTGTATAAAACTGCAGAGTATATGTCCCTCCATTTTCTGGGCTGGGGCCGTACACTTTCTGACTTCTGAATGCTTCCGGCTCTTGATACAGGCTGGTGATATAGCCGGATAAGTTTTGTACGATTCCAAGATAACGTTCCAGGCTAGAAGCCGCATTCACAGAAGTCCGGTCTGTCGCCAAAGAACGCAAATTTTGCTGCATTTGGGCAAGCAGCGCATCTTCGCTCCTGCCTGATACTTCTTCCTCCAATGTCCGGTTCGTAGCAAGGTAACTGCTCCTAATGGCAAGCATATTGGCCAGGCTCACTATAATGCTGAAGGCTAGCCCGGTGAGAGACACGAACAGCATCAGCATGATAATTTTATATCCGATGGAATTCTTTTTCTGTTTCAACTTCACTTTCATTCCTTTCTCACAAACCACCCAGTTCCATATCCCAAGTGTAGTGGGCAGGTATGAACTCCGCCCTTTTCTTATGTATTACACCACAATCCGAATCTCCTTATTTTCTCCCCGCCGGCGCCAGGAGGCCCGCAAAGACATCTGCAGGAAAATCTTCAGCCCAGCCAAATCTTCCATCTCCTCTTCCTTATTCATATGCAACGGATTATACCTATTACCCGAATAGGTTATCCGGATCATAACCGTCTCCCGTGCCAGGATACAGATCTCAATATTGCCTGATACCTGCGCATTCTGGAGAACGCGCAGAAGAATTTCTTCCAGACAGGCCATTAGGCGGAACATCTCTTTTCGGTTCAGGCCTTTCTCCATTCCCAACTCTTCTATCCTGTCGTTCACCTCTCCGATGCGTTCTATCTCCGGCGGGATGATAAGTTCCAGATCCCACTCCTGCCGTGCACGCGCCGGGCAGGCGGGACGTACACCCAGAATGGAAATAAGAAGAATCAGTAACGGCGCGCCCTCCACCAGCCCCCAGAACAGAGTGAATGCAAATGCAGGAAATACAGCGCCAGGCCCTCCCAGGAACAGAGCAAAAAATGCATTTCCTGCCGCTCCTACCGCCAAAATCAACGTATACTTCAGGAAGTCTCTTCCTGAACGAAGTGAGACCTGCTCCGCTTCCTGTTTCGCATACCAGAGCGTATAAGGAATGAGTGCCAACGAGGCTACGCCTGCTGCCGCTATCAAAATAAATATGCCCGCCTTTTCCGACAAAGCCGCAGCCACCCCAGCGCCAACCACACACCCAACCGCACCCGTTCTGCCGGCCAGAAGCCCCAGGAGCAGAGCCACCCCCGCAGAAGGGCCCGCCAACTGTTGCGTCCCAGGGAATCCGGTCAGGGAGAACGGCAGTTCCACTGCCAGATAGATCAACGCAGAGACCGCAATCTGGCCCACTGCATGCAAATGCCCTCTATTCATTCCGTACCTTCTTTCTGGCAACTGCCTTCCCCCCAATTTCACGCAACGACTTCCATACCGTCCCGTCCGCCACCAGGATTCCGGAAACGATTACCAAACACCCCAGCACTTTTGCCAGATCGATCTGTTCAGGCTGAGAGCCAAGAAGAATGGAAAGAAGAGGCGACAACAGCAAAGTGAAAATAATTTCTGTAGAAAAAATGAGTGACACCTGAATAGCTCCCACATAACGCTGCGCATAAATCTGAACGATCCCATACATTCCCCGTATGAAAAATGCCACAAAAAATGCACTTCTCCAGAACGCCGCGTCGCCTGGCAGCACCAAAGCAAATCCATCTTCCACCAGCCATCCTACGAAAGAAAACAGGCTTCCGAAAAACAGTTCACCCATCACCAGCACTGCCGGATTCATCTGGGCGCTGATCTCCTCCAGCAACACAATGGATACTGCAAAGCACAAATCCGCCACCAGCAAATAGAGAATCCCAATGTTCAGAAAGCCTTTTCCATTCACCCCCATGGACAGCGCCAAACCCAGCAGCACAATTAACACTCCCGCCATCTGGTTCCTGCTCACCTTTTTCTTAAACAATAGGGAAATAAATGGAACAAAAATGATATAAGCCGTCACTGTAAAAGACGTGACTGTCGTATCCAATCCTGCAGACCCCAGAAGCATGAACAGATTAAAGCCTAAGAGCAATAATGCCAACAGGGCACTATAGAGAATCTGCCTTGGAGAAGACCTATACAGTTGTCCTCCTAATACGGGCAATGCGATCAGAAACCCAATCAGATTCGTGATAAATAGATAAGAAAAGCCGGAAGCCGACTCCGGCACATCTTTCAAAAACGCATATTGAATCCCTGCCAAAAGCGTAATCGCCAAAAGCGACAGATTCGCCTGTAACCTGTTCATTCTCATCTCCATTCCGAAGCGTAAATGACGGGGCGGCGTCTCATGGCTATTTGTGACGCTCCAGCACAAACAGCCTAGCATTTTAGACGCAGCAAGCCGGACAGATCTGAAACCGTTTTTATCTTTCCAGGGCGATATATTTATTCAGCATTCGATCCGGCCGGTAAGAAAGCTTAGAATAGCGCATTCCTTCATCCCCCAGATCTTCTTCCCGATTCACCCATTCATATTCTGCACCATGCATCCGAATCATATCTGTCACCAGACAGCGATAGATATCTCTGATTCGTGTATCCCCTTTTTCAAAGAATATATCCAACGTTTTATCCGAAATACCGCATCCCAGTGCATATCCGCAAACCTGACCATCCACGCGCACCAACATGCCAACAAAACCAAGTTCCTCAAAATGCGCGCAAACTCGCTCTATCGCTTTCCCTTCTGCACACAGGATGGAATAATCCTCTCTGTCTCTCCGTTCAAAAAGCCACTTCTCCTGAAACTCCAGCACATCTGTCAATTCTTTCACTCTGATCGGAATCAGTTCCGTCCGCCCCTTGAAATTTCGTTGAAAACGGTTATAGAACTGGCGGACATTCTTCATCTCGCTTCCTTCTAGCGTGACAAGTTTTTTCGCCTCATACAGATACTCAGCATAATCACGCTGTGGGATGATCTCAAATACACCGCTTTGTTCCATTTCCAGATATTTCTTTGCCTCTTCTGTAATTGCCTGAAGTTTTAGCCGTTTCCCTTCTTCATGTGCCCGCTTCTTAAGGAAACCAAGCGCCCTTCTCCGATCCCCCTTCCCCAAAGGCATCAGGCAGGAAATATACCCGCCTTCATCCTTTGCAGGTTGCCTTACCAAAAGGCAATCCTCAAATTCACATATTCTGGTTCCATATTTTTCAGCAAATGCATACAGGGCCGCAAAGCTATGCTGGCAGGATCCCCCACCAAATTCATTCAGGTATGCATCCACCCTGCCTTTATCTGACAAAGAAATTGGTTCAAACTCTTCCATTTCTCCAACCTCCGTACTTTAAAATTATTATAGGCAAAAAAAATTCCTGGTCGAAAGTACCGTTTGGTTGGTTTCCAAACCATTCACTCCGCTATTTATCAGGAATAACTGTTCCTTTTTACTCCGGTTCATTCAAAACGATCCTTGTCCAGAAAGTACCGTCCCGCTTCTTATATTCCACGCTTCCTCCGTATTTTTCAGCTACCAGGCGAACGCTCTTCATTCCCTGCCCAGTTCCCGCATGTTTAGTGGATATGGCCGGAATGGAATCTCTGAATTCCATCTGCTCCACCCCATCCGATTCACAGCTATTTTCCACAAGGATCAACAATAGATTCCTTTTCCGCTGCATACAGATACGAATATAACGCTTCCTGTCAACTGACAGTCGAATACAGGATTCTATCGCATTTTCCACCACATTCCCAAGCAGGACAACCATATCGATCACATCAAAAGACATACTCTCTTTCAGCGTGCTCAACTCCATATTCACTTCAATTGCATTCTCTTCAGCAAGCCGGACGTAATATTTTAAAATACCATCAACAGCCGGATAACCGCAGAAAATCCGTTCTTCCTGGCTTCGATATGCAGCTTCATACCTGGCCAGATAAGCCGTCAATTCCTCATACGCCCTCTGTTCATTGAACATGCTTATCATATTCAGGTGATGGCGAATATCATGGCGGGTCCGGCGGGATTCTTCAATACTACTGCTAATACGCCTATACTGCTCATCAAAATCCCGAAGCTGCTCCTCCAGCCTCCTGTTTCTGTTTACCAATTCTATCTCTGTAAAGAACATGAAATAGATCACGCAGTCCGTCAGCAGGAACGCTCCCAGCACATACAAAACAGGTATTCCTTGGAAACCCGATGGGAATTCTGTTGCAGTCAGCACATATACTACGCCACAGTAAAGCAGCATCGAAATTGCCAGATAGGCACCTCCTCTTTTCATGGTACGCTCTTCCATAGCCGGAAGGCTGCGGCGGACTTTCCCCCGCAGAAAGATATATAGCAGAGGCACTGTAATGCCCATCAGCCCAAAACTGATAAAACAAGCATCATAGCCATACATGGCTTCTTCTTTCCAGGCGTACCCCCTATATTCGTCCAGAAGGCCGTTCAGATAAGATGTCATCGTAAACAGAACCGCGGCATAATGAACAAGGATCAGAATGACCAGAAATTTCTCCCCTTTAGGGGCGCGCACATTCCAAAAGAAGAAAAAAATTCCAACCAGTAGAGCCAATCCCATATAACCATTTGCACACAGCCGCAATATTCCCTCTCTCAAATTTGGCCGTGCATACAGGAACGCCGTCATTCCAGCAAAAAATACGGAAGCCAGGAGAAGGGATGCGCAAACGCAGGCAATCGTTTTCTTTCGTGGGATGAGAAGCACTTCGTCATCAAAAGGCACAAAGCACAAAATTGCAATCGGAACCGACTGTATCAGGAATCCCAAAGCCTGTATGCAAATCTCCAGGGTATTCAGCAAGCGCCCTTACCCCCTTCCAGATTCCGAAAAAGATAATCATTATATTTGTGGCGAATTTCTCTTCTTTCCTTGCGGCTGATCAATGTCGATGTCCCATCTCTAAAATGGCAACATCCCTGTTCCATTCGGTCAATGAAATCCATATGTACCAGGAGGCCCCGGGATATCTTCAAAAAATAAGCCGTATCCACCTGTTTCTCCACATTCATAAAAGAGGTAGGGATCCTCTGCGGCTTTTCCCTTCCCTGCAGATAAACCTCCACTCCCTTATTGCTGCTTTGTATTTTCTGAATGGAATGCAGGGGAAAACGATATGATCTTCGTTCTGTCCGAATTTCTATGCTATGCGCAGGAAGGCGGTATCTCTCAAAATAGCGCATAAAAAGGGTTTCTATTCCTTCCCGTGTCACAGGTTTGACCAGATAGTGCAATGCATACAATTCAAATGCCTCTACAGCATATTCTTCACTCGCGGTCACAAAGGCCACCTGGACTTCAGGATTGCTTGTCCTGGCCGTTCGGGCGATCTCCAGGCCACCCACTTCCTCAAGATAAATATCCAGAAGCAGCAAATCAAATTTCTCTCCCCTTCTGACCGCTTCCAACAGTCGCCTTCCCTGGCTGAAATATACTACGTCAGCCTGAAAAGAAAGCTTGTCCTTTATACTTTCTATCAGCAGTCCCAGCGCCTTCCTGTCCTCGTCTATATCTTCACATATTCCAATTCTCAAACGATACCTCCATGCCTTCTCCTGAATCCGTCTTGCTCCTCTACGCTCCCCTATTTCATAGGAACAGAATTCTCCAGCATGTCATTCCAGCTAAAATCTGCTTTATGAAAAACTCCTCTGTTTGTATTATAAGTCAGTTTCCGTCTGTGTCAAGGTTTTGTTTTATCTTATCGTTTACCACTATTCCTTTATTCGTTTTTATTGCGTATATAATTCATATTGGACTTCTGCCCCATGCTCTCCTGCAGATATGCTTCCACCGCCGGATCCTCCAGATCATACAGCCGTTCCCATTCTCGCGTACCCTCCACCTTCACGGTTTCCGACCGGTTCTGATAGAGGAAACGGGACAGTTGGTAGCAATCGATCCAGATTTCATTGTCTGACTCCTTCTGGGACTCGTCAAAAATCAATTCCAATCCCCAATGCAGATGTATGGTCTTGATATTATTCACGTTCTCTGTCGCAGAATAGCCGGTATGGCCCATATAGCCGATTACGTCCCCTGCGGTGACGGCATCTCCTTCCTGAAGCCCCTCCGCATAAGGATAATCCTGGCGAAGATGGGCGTAGTAATAGTACCGTTTCCGGTCAAAGCTGCGGATCCCGATCCGCCAGCCGCCGTATTGGTTCCAGCCCAGCACCTCCACATATCCTGACTCTATGGCGATAACTGGAGTGCCGATCTGCCCCATCATATCATGTCCCAGATGCTGCCTCTGATAACCGTAACTTCTGGAAACCCCAAAATCGTCATAGTCTGAATAAGGAAATCCTTTGGCGATCGGGGAGAAGGCTTTCAACCCGTACTTCCTTCTCCACACCACCTCGCCCGTCTCATCATCCTTTTCCTGCAGCAGAAATTCCCCTACCATGCCGCCCAGCACCGCTTCGTAAGCCTCTTTGTAATAGGCGTAGCCAGAAAGCGCTTCCCCTTCCGTCTCCAAATCCATCCGCCCTTCCCGAACCATCTGTTCCGCTTCCTTCATGTCCGCAAGCGTCCTCTGGTTAAAGATGCCGCCGTTTTTCGCCGCTCCATAGGCCAGGAGGCTGATCCAGTCCACATGCCAGTCCGTCCCGTAGGTATCCACATCCGCTTCATATGCCTGACTCAACGCTTCGCCGGTCACATCAAAATCAACCCATTTGATATATTCCTGTTCTGCCTCTTCCTCCTCTTCCGCCACAACTGCGGCTGAGGAAGCATCTTCCGCCCTTTCTGAGGACAGTTTGACTGCGAGCAGCACAAACAGGAGCGCGAGTTCCGCCAGAATTCCCCATTTCAATTTTGTATACCGTTTCATGGCGGCTCCCTGATTTTTTTCTTTCCATATATATGCTTTGCGGAACATGCATATGCTCTTTTTCGCTCTTTATGCGCATACAGGAATCTGCGGCGCCGGGCATGACAGCAAAAAATACCAGGGCAGCGCGCTCCTGCGCACGCCGCCCCGGCACTTTATTCAACCATGTCCTCCGGACATGGCCCCCCTCCGGGGGAGATGGCCACTCCGCTTCGCTCCGGGCCGGTATAATGTCTAACGACATTATACCACAAATCTCCTTTGGAAAGCGACCGTCCGGACGCAGAGCCGGACAGCCCTCCATAAAACCCCCACAAAATCCTGTTTTTCCGTTCTTCTACAATTCCATCAGCCGCAGCACATTGTCCATCGTCCATTCCAGATTGTCCTCGCTGTGCCATCTCGACTCATGGAACGGCTGTGCTTTCCGGTTGATTGACACCGCGGCGCTCACTCCCGCTTCATAAAGCCCATCCAGCGGATCCTCTATGCTTCCGGCCACAACCACCAACGGGATTCTCTTCTTTGAAGTCCGTTTGGCGATACCCCCTATCACCTTCCCCATCAGGCTCTGCGTATCCACTCTTCCTTCTCCGGTGAATACCGCGTCCGCTCCCTCCAGCTTTCCGTCAAAATCCACCGTATCCAATACCGTCTCAATCCCAGGCTTCAGGCCCGCTTTCAGGAACGCGGCCGCTCCGGCCCCCATTCCTCCGGCCGCCCCGGCTCCCGGCATATCGTCCACTTTTACCCCCAGGTCCCGCCGAATGACCTCTGCCATGTGGGAAAGTCCCGCATCCAGCCTGCTTACCATCGCCTCATCCGCTCCCTTCTGGGGGCCGAACACATAGGCCGCTCCCAGAGGTCCATACAACGGATTGTCGATATCGCACATGGCCGTGATGCTGCATTCCCACAGTTCCGGGCGCATTTCCCCCAGATCTATCCGCGCCACTTCGCTCAGATTCCCGCCGACAGGCAGGAAAGTCTCCCCTTCTTCGTTAAAGAACCGAGCTCCCAGCGCAACTGCCATTCCGCAGCCGCAGTCATTGGTGGCGCTTCCCCCAAGGCCCAAAATGATCCTGCGGCAGCCTCGATCCAAGGCATCCGCAATCAGTTCCCCAACCCCATAGGTGGTTGTCTTCTCCGGATTTTCTTTTCCTTCCACCAGGGGCAGTCCCGCACAGGCAGCCATCTCTATGACCGCGATTTTTTCTCCCTGCTGTCCCTGCAGAATGCCGTAATAACCATCCACTTCACTGCCAAGAGGGCCCATCACCCGTAAGCTTATCCGCTCCCCGCCAACGGCGCCAAGGAAGCACTCCACACTTCCCTCTCCTCCGTCTGCAACCGGAATCTGGATGATCTCGCATGCCGGGTAACGCTTCCGGATGCTCCTGCCCATAATCTCGCATACGCGTTTCGCGCTCATCGTTCCCTTAAAGGAATCCGGCGCCAGTATAATTTTCTTCATTCCTTTCCCCCATCTGCACGCTTTCACGCACCTACAAAACCGGGAAGGGACGAAAGCGCTTTCCTCCCGCCCTTTCCCACACTCTTTAAGAATACCAGCCCGTCCCTTCAGAAACAACCTCTTTTTACAGATAATCTCTTAAAAAAACCGCATTTTCAATATCTTGTTCCGGTTCGTCCGAATATGCTTCCACACTGACTCTCCCGTCATATCTGCCGTTTTTGAGGACCTGGAAAAATTCTTCATACTCCGCCTTGTGCTTCGTAGGAAACCGCCGCCCTACAGGCTCGGCGAAATGCACATGGTCAATGTTCGCCATCCGATCCCGCAGCGTATCCAACGATTCCTTCTCCATCGTGAAATGGTAATAATCCACCAACAGCCTGATCGACGGACGCCCCGCTTCCTTCATAAGGAAATCGCCTTCGCTAAGATTTAAGATCACATTGCTCTCCATCCGGTTCAGCGGCTCAATCACAATATGGATCCCTGCCGGAAGCGCATATGCATCCGCAATTTTCAGCGTATTCACGATCTGGCAGAACGCTCTGTGGCGGTCAAATCCTTCAGGAATATTCTTCGCCCCGCTGCTGCCAAACACGATGATCTTCGCTCCCAGCTTCCTGGCCCGTTCTATTGCCTTTCTTGCATAGTCCCCGATCTGAATCGGATCCGCCGTCTCTCCCGTCAGACGCACCGTAGCAGGGAAAAAATTATTGCAGCATTCACAGGGAATTCCCGTTTTCTCAACTTCCCGTCTGAGCCTGTCATAATCCGCATCTGACAGATCCATAATCTGCGCCAACGGCAGCTCCATGTAATCATATCCTGCCTTTTTCAGCGCCGGCATATATTTCATTCCAATCGGTTCCCGTTCATCACCCAGCATATTCAGACAACACCCAAGCTTCATTGCTATACCCCTTGTTCGCTTCAGCGGACATTCCTTTCCCCTCAGCGCCTTTCTCTGCTTTCTCTCAGCGCTTTACTTCCACGCCTTCCTTCTCTTCATAGTAACGCACCACCGCGCTGTGGTCGCATTTTCCCATGCCTTCTTCCTGCAGCTGCTTCATCATCTCCAGCACCTTCTCCGCCATGGGAAGTTCCATTCCTACCGCTTCAGAAGCGTTCATCGCATTGGTCAGATCCTTGATGTGCAGTTCAATACGGAAACCAGGGTTAAAGTTACGATCCAGAATCATGGGCGCTTTCGCATCCATTACTGTGCTTCCCGCAAGGCCGCCGCGGATAGCTTTGTACACATTCTCCGGATTTACGCCGGATTTCGCCGCCAGCACCATTGCCTCAGACAGCGCTGCGATGTTCACAGCCACGATGATCTGGTTCGCCAGCTTCGTCATATTTCCGCTTCCGATCGGTCCTACCAGCACTACGGAAGAGCCCATCTTCTCCAAGATAGGGCGTACCTTTTCAAATACTTCTTCTTTTCCGCCGCACATGAAGGACAAGGTCGCATCCACTGCCTTGGGTTCTCCTCCGCTCACCGGCGCGTCAATCATCTCGCCTCCCGCAGCTGTAACAGCCTTCTCTAATTCCACCGATACGGTAGGATCAATGGAGCTCATATCCACGATGATGGTTCCCTTCTTCATTCCTTCCAACACGCCGTCTTTTTCCAGAAGCGCATTCTTCACATGAGGGGAGTTGGGAAGCATGGTCAGAACGATATCGCTTAAGGACGCGACTTCTGCTGAAGTAGAGCACGGCTTTCCGCCTGCAGCCTTTACCTCTTCCACTGCCGCTTCATTGATATCGTAAATGTTCAGCTCATAACCTGCCTTCAGCAGATTCTTTGCCATAGGCTTTCCCATGATTCCAAGACCGATAAATCCGATTTTCATCTTTTTCTCCTCCATTTCTTTTATGCTCAAACGTTTTTTCCTGCCGCTTTCCTGATCTTCTCCAGGACATGACCGGCATCCAGGCCGTAATAGGACAGCAGTTCTGCATGAGATGAGCCGGACTGGCCGTATACGTCCATCACCGCCACGCTTTCCTGAGGAATTCCCATTCCCTTCAGGATATAAGCGATCAGCATATTCAGTCCGCCGCGGATGCTGTCTTCTTCACATACCACAATGCCCTTTTTCCCTTCTGCAAGGCGCCGCACCGCGTCCTCATTGAGCGGTTTAATGGTAGGGATATGCACAACGCTGACGCTGATCCCTTCTTCTTCGGCCATCTTTGCTGCTTTCAGCGCTTCATGCGCCATGATCCCGTGGGTGAACACGGTCACGTCGCTTCCTTCACGAAGCACCACAGGCTCTCCTATTTTGTATTCCACATTTTCCGGAAAGATGTCTTCCAGATCATTCCTGCACAAACGGATGTAGCAAGGGCCGTCAAGCGCCGCGGCTGCTTCCACCGCCATCCTGGTCTCAACCCCGTCGCAGGGCGTAAACACCGTCATACCCGGAATGACGCTCATAATCGCTACGTCGTCAATACACTGATGAGTAGCCCCATCGCCGAAGTCCGACATGCCGGAACTGGAACCAACGATCTTCACGTTCAGCTGAGCGGTACCGATGCTCTGGCGGATCTGGTCATATGCCCTTCCTGATGCGAACACCGCAAACGTATTGGTAAACGGGATCTTTCCTGTCAGGGCCAGGCCTCCCGCAAAACTGGTCATATTCTGCTCCGCGATTCCCATCTCAAAATACCGTTCCGGAAATTCGGCTTCAAACATACAGCTCATGGTAGACTTACCCAGATCCGCCTCCAGCACAACAACATCTGGATTTTTTTTACCCAGTTCTACCAGGGTTTCCCCATATACTTTTCTCTGGTTATGTACTCCCATGTTAAGCCTCCTCCAAAATGCGCAGCGCCTCATCATACTGCTCCTGCGTCAACGTACCGTTATGGAATGACGCGTTTCCTTCTGCGAACGGAACGCCCTTCCCTTTCACAGTATCCGCAACGATGCAGACCGGTTTTCCCTTCACCTGATCCGCCGCGTCCAAAGCGTCCGCGATGGCATCCAGATCATGTCCGTCGATCGTCATCACCTCAAAGCCAAATGCCTTCATCTTCTCTTCGATGCTTCCGATATCAAAACGGTCTTTGGTTTTGCCTGTCGCCTGCAGGCCGTTGCGGTCGATGATAACCCGCAGATTATCCAGCTTGAAATTGCTCGCCGCCATAAACGCTTCCCAAAGCTGTCCTTCTGCCAGTTCTCCGTCTCCCACGGCCACATATACCTTGGAAGGAAGGCCGTTCAGACGCAGCCCTGCCGCCATGCCCGCCGCCAGGGAAACGCCCTGGCCCAGGGAACCGGTATTCGCCTCGATCCCTACCAGCTTTCTCATATCCGGGTGGCCCTGCAGCTGGCTCCCCAGCTTTTTCAGCGTGTGGATATAAGTATCCTTGTCAAAATATCCGCATTCCATCAGAGCAGCATACTGCACAATCGCCGCATGTCCCTTGCTCAGAAGGAACCGATCCCGATCCGGCTTCTTCGGATCTTTGGGATCATGATTCATCTTATAAAAATATAAAACTGCCACGATATCGGCCAGGGAACAGGAACCGCCCAGATGACCCGCTTTTCCAACGCCGATCATCGTAACGATATCCTTGCGTATCTCCTTAGCCTTTCCGGCAAGTTCCTCTCTCTTCGCACGTTCCAGCATAATTTCCTCTCTTTCGCCGCCGCAAGGCGGCATTCATTCCGGTGAAGAATGCCCCTCAGGGCATTCTTCGTGCGGAAAGCGGAGCTTTCCGCATTTCCTCTCTTTCACCGCCCAAGGCGACATCCATTACATTGCCTCCAGCATTTCGCGTATCCGTACAAAACCGGTATCCCCGCTGTTGTATACAGGAACCTTGGTATCCTTCAGGGAAGGCGCCAGCGCCGACATGGAAAGCTGAGCCATTACGATGCAGTCCACTTCTTCGGACAGCTGATCGATCGCCGTAAGAAGAAGCTCGTTGTGACGCTCAATATTTCCCTTGGAGTACTCTTCAAACGCTTCGCTGCACAGCACCGTCTTCCTCTCGATCTCCACGCCCGCTTCCGCAGCAGCGATATCCAGAAGCCTCTCAGAAGAGGGAACCGTAGTCGCCAGCGTAGCCAGCAGCCCGATCTTTCTGCCGGTGCGCACAGCCTTCTCCATCATGGGACGGTCGATCTGCGCGATCTGGGTGTCGATCAAAGGCCTGCCAAGTTCTGCCGCATAGTTGAATGTGGAGCAGGCCAGCAGGATCAGATCCACCCCTGCCTCTTCCAGGTTATGGGCATACTGCGCAAATTTATAATAGTTCACCTTCGGGATCACGCCCGCGCCGGCCTTGATATTATCCCTCTGAATCGTGTCGTCACAAAGATGCATGATCTGCACTTCGGGAATATACTTCTGAATATAAGGCTCCATGGCTGTAATCGTGATGTGGGATGCATGGATGATCCCCAGTGTCTTGTTGCTTAAATCCTTCATGATTCTCTCCCATCCGGCCGAAGTTCTCACGGCCTGTTTCATACCTTATTTGATCGTAATATAGGAAACCGCATGTGCAGGCATCTGGAAGGTGAGTACAAGCTTTCCATCTTCCGTCTTCATTTCCTGCGCTCCGCACAGTTCTTCCAAGCCATCTCTTTCCTTGATCGCCGCATACTGCTCTCCTACCGGATACAGAGGGCTTCCCTGGCGCAGCCATTCCGCATAAGGATTGGAATGCTCTGCATCGATCCGGTTGTGGCTTACCGTCACATTCTGTGACTCAAGCCCTTCTACCACAAGGCTGATCTCCTGATCTTCCTTCTTATCTCTGTCATTGCAGTGGCTGTAAATCACGATCTGCGTCTCGCCGTCTTTTCCTTTCACCGCGAAGCCGGATACATCCGTATCCTCCCCTTCGCCCGTGTAGGAACTGTTGTTCTTCACGCCGATATCGGGCTCCTCCAGGAAGTCCATCGTCTCCGCCCCGTCGCTTTCAAAGGCCAGCTTCTCGTCACCCAAACTGCCATAAATCTTGAACATATTGAATACAGCCTTGTCAATGCCCTGGGTTGTGAAGGTTCTCGTTCCCTCGAAACATCTCTCGCCCGGGAACATGAACGCCCATGCCAGAGGTCTTACCTTAATGCCGTACTGCACGCTCAGGCGATCGATCTTATCATAAGTGGATGCCACATAAGTAGCGTAGTATTCCGTATTACGGAAGATCATGTTGGCGTTGTCATATACGCCGCCTGCAGCCCAGCCGTCCGGATCCGCCTCAGAAAGCACCACTTCGCAGTTCTGATAACCGAACTCTGTAATGATATCCAGACCCAGCTTCACCTGATGTACAAGGCTTTCCACGGAAGGAACTGCCTTGGGCGCATGCATCTGGAACGGGAATCCGCCGCCCTTTACATGGAAGGTAATGAAATCCAGACGCGTTCCCTTCTCTCCGGTGCAGAAGTTGGCACCGTTCTTACAGTGCTCCAGGAAGAAACGGAAGAATTTCTCCGCATGGCCATCCTTAAAGATACCTGTTACTGCAGGGCCGGAAAGACGGACATTAGGGGCTGCCGCATGCACAGCATCCTCAGTATAGTCATACAGCTTGCAGTACTCCGCTGCGGTTCCTTTCCAGTAGAAGATATCCGGCTCGTTCCACAGTTCAAAATACCAGGTCTCGATCTCTTTCTCGCCGTAACGCTCCTTCAGGTGCTCGATTACCGCCTGGATAAACGCATGCCACTTGTCATAATCCTTAGGCGGGC